>NZ_JBQSWV010000009.1:0-109177 GCF_052377495.1 Corynebacterium sp. AOP36-E1-14 | reverse complement strand
CCTGCTTGACCAGAACCACGATGTTCGACATTCATAGGCCTTCCTGCTTGGGGTGCTTTTCTTCGGTCCGAAGTCTACCTGCGAATCACCGTGATGTACCCCACATTGGGATTTCCCCCGGGTCACGTCACCGGCGTAAGCGCGTCACCTGCGACGACGAGGCCAACTGTCGCAGAAATCATTTATTTAGAACTACCCCCGCAGGTGTAGTTCCTCGGTGATGACCGCTACAGAGGCGTCGCCGATCCGGGTGAGCACGACCGTCAGCTCCCGCCCGCCCTTGAGCTTCATCTTGCGGCGCAACTGGTCCGGGTCGACGTCGACCCCACGCACCAGGATCTCCAGACGTCCGCAGTCCAACGCCGCCAACGCCGGACGCAGTTTCTTCAGCTGGACCTCCTCGATCACCTCGAAGACGCGCTGGCCGGGCAGGAAGGCCCCCTCCGTCCCCGTCCCCCTCGCCGACAGGTCCTCCAGGGAGTCGCCGCTGAGGTAGGCGATGTGCGGGTCCACCCGCCACCAGCCCAGGGCGGCGGCGTACTGACGGACCAGCCCGGCGCGCACCACCGCACCGTCCGGGTCAAGGATGTAGCGCCCCACGCGGCCCACCTCCTCGGACTCCGGGTCGTCGGAGGTCAGGACGCGGCGTCGACCGTCGCGGAAGACCACGGCCCGACGCTCGTGCGCCGCGAGCTCCGGGGTGTAGAGGCACGCCTCCTTCACCCCGCCGTCCACGCTGACCACGTCGACCTGGCCCTCCCACTCGCCGTAGTCGATGCCCGGGGCGCACTTCACCGCCACCGCGGACCCCCGGTGCGCCTCGAGCAGGTCCGGCAGCGGCGGAAGCAGGTCCTTCGGGTCGCGGATCCGCCCGCGGGCCGTCCGGCGGGCCGGGTCCGCGACCACCACGTCCACGGCACCGGGGGCGAAGACGGGACGCACCGCGTCGGCACGCACCAGCGCGACGCGTCCTGCGTCCTGTCCTGTGACCGTCATGTTGTGGCGCGCCATCGCCAGCCGGGACGGATCCAGGTCGCCGCCGAGCACCGTGCCGAAGCGTCCGGCGAGATGCGGCAGCTCGGTACCGACCGAGCAGGTCACGTCGGCGACGACGAGCCCCCCGCCCGCCTGCCCGCCGGTGCCGGCCCCGAGCATGGTGGCGATGTGGTCCGCCCGCTCGGCGGCCACCACCGCCGGTGTCGCCTGCTGGGCGGAGTCCCCGCACACCAGCCAGTCACCGGGCACCTTGCCGCCGGCCACGGCCGAACGCCGGGCGGCGACCAGCTCCATCAGGGCGCGGGCGTGCTCGCCGTGTTCCCGGCGCAGCGTCGCGGTGTCAGCGACCCGGCTCGACTTCGTCAGCGCGAGGTTCTCCGCCCCGGCCACGGCGTCCGGGTGCGCCACGAGCCAGTCGACCTCCTCCAGCGTGAAACTCACGCGAACGGGGACGGGGGCAGCTCCCCCGGGTCGACGGCGAACTTCATGCCGGGGGCGAACACCCGCTCGGGGTAGCCGTACATCCGGGTCTCCAGCAGGTAGTACTCGGCCATGTAGGGCTCGTCGACCGGCTCGGAACGCACCGGGTCCACCCGCAGCGTCTCGGCGAAGTCCAGGATCTCCCCGACACTGCGGAAGGTGTCGAGCATCTTCAGCTGCGACCACGTCGGCGGCATGAGGTTGATCTTGCGGTTGCGCCAGCCGTCGAGCAGCGTGGCCGGACGGAACCAGCCCGTCGAACTGGCCTCACGGGTGTCCCCGTGCGTCTCTTGCCCCTCGGGCATCGCGGCGACGAAGAACGCCGTGTCGTACCGGATCGGCTGCGACTCCGGGGTCACCCAGTTCGCCCACGGGCGCAGCAGGTCGCCGCGCAGCACCAGGTCGTGCATGCTCAGGAAGTCGGAGAAGGCCAGCCGGTGCTGCTCGAGCTCCTGCCGGAACGGCAGGTAGGGAACCGTGTCGCGCACCGGCCCGGAACCGTTCTCCCCTGCCTCACCGGCATAGCCGGCCAGCAGGGTGCCGGTTTCCTCGAAAGTCTCGCGCACCGCCGCGCACACCAGGGCGCGCGCCAGTTCCGGCGAGGTCCCCAGCCGCTCGCCCCACCACTGCGGCGAGGGGCCCTGCCAGCCGATCTCCGGGGAGTCGTGGCCGTCGCCGTCGACGTCGCCGGGCAGGTCCCGGGCGTCCACCCCGCCACCGGGGAAGACCGTCATCTCCGCGCAGAAACGCATCGTGCTCGCACGCTCCTGGACGTACACCTCCGGGCCGCTGAGCGTATCTCGCAGCAGCATCAGCGTCGAGGCGTGCCGGGCCGGCACGACCGCCCCCGGGGCCCCGTCACGTGCCCTGTCAGGTGCCCCGTCACGTGCGCCGTCACGCTCACTGCCGTTCACACTGCCGTCCACCATGTCCTCCACCATAGTCGTGTGGGCCGGTTCCTGGCCCTCAGCGTGCCCGGTGGCTTCCCCCGGTGCGTGCCCTGCGCGCGAAGTAGCGCCCGTCGTCGAAGGACAACGAGATCGGCTGGTGGTACGCCCGGGTCAGGTTCTCGGAGGTCATCACGTCCTCCAGCAGCCCCTGGGCGACCACCCTGCCCTCGTCGAGGATCATGCCGTGGGTGAATCCCGGGGGGATCTCCTCGACGTGGTGGGTCACCATCACCGTCGCAGGGGCGTCCGGGTCCTCCGCCAGCTCCCCGAGCATGCGCACCAGGTCCTCACGCCCACCCAGGTCCAGGCCTGCGCCCGGCTCGTCGAGCAGCAGCAGTTCAGGGTCGGTCATCAGGGCACGCGCGATCAGCACGCGTTTACGCTCGCCCTCGCTCAGCGTCTCCCAGGTCTGCTCCCCCAGGTGCAGCGCACCCATCTGCTCCAGGATCTCCATGGCACGCAGTTCATCACCCCGGTCGTAGCGTTCACGCCAGCGGCCCATCACGTCGTAGCCGGCGGAGATCACCAGGTCGAGGACCTTCTCCCCGCCGGGCACCTGGTGGGCCACCGCGGCCGACGACATGCCCACCGCGGTGCGCAGCTCGCGCACGTCCGTCTTGCCCAGGGTCTCCCCCACGATCCGGGCGGTGCCGGACGAGGGGTACTGGCGCGCCCCGGCGATGGTCAGCAGGGAGGTCTTGCCCGCCCCGTTCGGACCGATGATGATCCACCGCTCGTCGACCTCGACCTGCCAGGTCACCGGGTGCAGGACATGGCGTCCGTCGCGGACGATGGTCACCTCGCGCAGGTCGAGGACGAGGTCCTCGTCGAGGGCGTCGGCGGTGGCGGGTGAGGAGATGATGGTGTCGTTCACGTCCTCCATCGTGCCCTACCGTGCCGCGCCGTGGTGGATCAGGGGTCCACCGGCCCCACCCACCTCAGAACAGTGCCGAGGCCATGCGGGTACGCGCCGCGATGACCTCGGCATCGGCGGTGTCGTACATGGCGAAGATCTCCAGCAGCCGGCTGCGCGCGGCGTCGCGCTCGTCGCCGGCGCTGGTCCTGATGCGCTCGATGAGGGTGTCGAAGGCCTGCACCCGCTCACCGGCCAGCAGCAGGTCGTCGACCTCGTCGGACGCCCCCTGCGCCGAACGCTCCAGCAGCAGTGCCGTCACGCGGGCGGCACGCGCCTCCGCCACCAGTTCCTGCACGGCCTCCGGCTCCGCGGCGGGGTCTGCGCCAGGGTTCGCGATGATCTCGTCGTAGACCGCGACCGCCCCGGCGTAGTCCTCGCCGTCCAGCAGGACGCCGGCGCGCTCGAAGCGCGGGTCGACGGCGTCCTCTCCCCCGTCGGTGGCGTCAAGGCCGTCAGCGCCGGCACCGGCGTCTTCGCTACCGTCGGACTCCGGCAGCCCCGGCAGCCGACCGTCCACGGCGCGCACGACGGCGTCCACGAACTGCGCGATCTGCTCGGCGGGCTGCACGCCCTCGAAGTTCGTCAACGGACGTCCGCCGGCCAGCGCCAGCACCGTGGGCACGGCCTGCACCTGCAGCGCCTGGGCGATCTCCGGGGTGGTGTCCACGTCAACCTCGCGGAAGACCCACTGCACGGGGGCGCCGGAGGCGTCCTGCGCCTCAGCCAGTCGGGTGAATTCGGCGGACATCTCCGCGCACCCCTCGGCACGCGGACTGCCCAGCAGCAGGATCACCGCGACCTGGGTGGAGCGCACCACCAGGTCCTGCTCGAAACTCTCCGGCGTCACCGCCGCACTACGGGCGATGCGCGCCCCCGACTCGGCCTCCTGCCTCGACCTTTCCGCCGCCCGCTGGCGTTGGTCGGCGGCCTCCTTGACCGCCCCGAGGTCCACGGCGCCGGCCGCGAAACGGTTCGGGGCCGCCGCGCCGCCCTGTTGATGCTGTCCCGGATGGTTCGGTGTCGTCATGGCGCCCCATCTTAGCGCCGCCCCGTACGCCTCCGCTCCCAACACCCGGAGTGCCAGTGACGCCGGTCGTCGCCACCGCGGTGCGAGTCCGGCCAGGCGACGATGTGCGCCACCCCCGGCGGGATGTTCTGGTTGCAGCCCGGGCAGACGTAGTACTTCACCGCCGCCTTCGGGCCGATCCGTCGAACCAGGTAACTCTCCGTCCAGCCGGACGTCCCGCCCGCCCAGGACGGCGCGTCCTCACGCCGGGTGCCCAGGTAGGACCCACCGTCGCGCGGCAGCCCGCGCGACGGGGTCGCGTCCCTCCTGTTGCGTCTCGGCATCGACCCGCTCCCGGCCTACGTCAGAACAGGCGGAGCTCGTCGGACTCCACCCCGCGCATCGCCTGGTAGTCCAGGGTGACGCAGCGGAAGCCACGGTCCTCGGCCAGGGTCTTGGCCTGGGGCTTGATCTCCTGGGCGGCGAAGACACCCTGCACCGGGGCCAGGAGCTCGTCCCGGTTGAGCAGCTCCACGTACCGGCTGAGCTGCTCCACCCCGTCGATGCCACCGCGCCGCTTGATCTCCACGGCGACGGCCGCACCGTCGGCGTCGCGGGAGAGGATGTCGATCGGCCCGATCGCGGTCGGGTACTCCCGGCGCACCAGGGTGTAGCCCTCCCCCAGGATGTCGATCTGCTCGGCGAGCAGCTCCTGCAGGTGCGACTCCACACCGTCCTTGACCAGGCCCGGATCTTCACCGAGCTCGTGGGAGGTGTCGGAGTAGACCGTGCCGATCTTGATGGTCAGGCGTTCCTTCTTCGGGTTCTCCACCGTCCACACCGCCGTCACGCCCTGCTCCGACAGCTCGTCGGGGACGTCGTCGCCCTCGGCGACGCTGAGCGTGCACGGCGGCGTCATCCAGTTCAACGGCTTGTAGGCACGGTCGTCGGCGTGGATGCTCACCGAGCCGTCCGCCTTCACCATGACCAGACGGTCAGCTTCCGGGAGATGGGCCGCGAGGCGCCCCTCGTAGTCGACGGAGCAGCGGCAGATGACCAAACGCATGAGGGACAGGCTACCGTATGCCCCGTTTCCTCACCGTGCGCAGGTCCGAGCGAATCATCCGCTCCGAAGGTGCCGACTCCAGCCACGACACCAGGGCCGTGTCCCCCGCATCGTCCAGGGCGACCTCCCAGGTCTTGGCCCCGTCCTCCAACGTCATCACGTGAAGCTCGGGCTCCAGGAAGGCCGACTCACGGTCGGTGATGATGCGCCGGTCGGTGATCTCGGTGTGGTGCCGGTTGAGCTGCAGGTCCGACTCCGGACGCACGGAGCGCAGCTTGTACACCCGGGCGATACCGCTGCCGTATACAAGAACCCCGTGGCGCCAGTGCCGCCCGTCCTGGTTGGGAAGGCTTCTGACCACCACGGGGATGCCCCGACTCCGGAGGGTGAGGAATCTCGCGCCGGCGATTATCACGCCACATGCGAGTGCGATCACCACGACGGTAATCAGAATGTTCAACAGCACCAGTCACGCCCCTTCTCGGTCGCGATCCCTCCGCACGGTGGTCATCCGGGCCGGCGGGGTCGCGCCTTAGAACTTTTCGTCGATATTACCGTCGTTCAGGGGCAGTACCAAAAGGAATAGGCAAGCCGAGCCGCCGGTCCGGGCGCGCAGGTGCACGCACGACGAAAACCGGGCCGGCCACCTCGGTGAAGAGGTGGCCGGCCCGGCGGCAGGCTGGAGCGGCTGTCAGCTCTCCTGCAGACGCTTCACGGCGCGAAGTTCGGACTGCGCCAGCTCTCGCTCCTCGTCGGTCGAGGCGTCGCGGACGCGCGCCTCGGCCTCGGCGGTGTCGACCTCGTGGGCCCACAGCGCGGAGTCGGCGAGGATGGTGATCTTCGACGTGGACACGGACAGGAAACCGCCCTGTACCGCGGCGACGAAGGTCTCACCCTCGGTGGTCCGGATGACCACGACACCGTTGTCGACCAACTGGCCGAGCAGCGGCTCGTGACCGGGGAGCACGCCGATCTCGCCCTCGGTGGTCTGTGCGGTGACGGAGGTGGCCTTACCCGACCACAGCATCCGCTCCACGGCCACCAGTTCAGCGGCAATCTCAGCCATGTGCGTGACCCCTTACTTCTCGGTGAGCTTCTTGTAGGCGGCCTCGACGTCGTCGAGTCCACCCAGACCGTCGAAGCACTGCTCCGGGTAGGCGTCGAACTCGCCGTCGCAGATGCGCTCGAAGGCGTCGATCGTGTCCTCGAGGGGCACGAAGGAGCCGGGGATGTCGGTGAACTTCTGCGCGACGAAGAAGTTCTGACCCAGGAAGCGCTCGATACGACGGGCACGCTGGACGGTGATCTTGTCCTCTTCGGACAGCTCGTCCATACCCAGGATGGCGATGATGTCCTGCAGTTCCTTGTTCTTCTGCAGAACACCGATCACACGCTGGGCGACCGCGTAGTGGCGCTCGCCGACGATGCCGGGCTCCAGGATGCGCGAGGTCGAGGTCAGCGGGTCCACCGCGGGGTAGATACCCTTCGAGGCGATGGCACGGTTGAGCTCGGTCGTCGCATCCAGGTGGGCGAAGGTCGTCGCCGGTGCCGGGTCGGTGTAGTCGTCGGCAGGCACGTAGACGGCCTGCAGAGACGTGATCGAACGGCCCTTGGTCGAGGTGATTCGCTCCTGGAGCACACCCATCTCGTCGGCCAGGGTCGGCTGGTAACCCACGGCGGAGGGCATACGGCCCAGCAGCGTGGAGACCTCGGAACCGGCCTGGGTGAAACGGAAGATGTTGTCGATGAACAGCAGCACGTCCTGGTTCTGGACATCGCGGAAGTACTCCGCCATGGTCAGACCGGACAGCGCCACGCGCATACGGACTCCCGGGGGCTCGTCCATCTGGCCGAAGACGAGGGCGGTGTCCTGGAGGACGCCCATCTCCTCCATTTCCAGACGGAGGTCGGTGCCCTCACGGGTGCGCTCGCCGACGCCGGCGAACACGGAGGTACCGGAGAACTCGCGGGCGATACGGGTGATCATCTCCTGGATGAGCACCGTCTTACCCACACCGGCGCCGCCGAACAGGCCGATCTTGCCGCCCTTGACGTACGGGGTCAGCAGGTCGATGACCTTGATGCCGGTCTCCATGAGCTCCGTGCGGCCTTCGAGCTGGTCGAAGTTCGGGGCCTCACGGTGGATGCCCCACTGCTCGCCGTCACGGCCGAGGCCGGGCTCGTCGAGGCAGTCACCGAGGGCGTTGAACACGTGGCCCTTGACGACGTCGCCCACGGGCACGGAGATCGGACGGCCGGTGTCGATGACCTCGGCGCCACGGACGAGTCCGTCGGTCGGGGCCATGGAGACACCACGGATGATGTTGTCACCGAGGTGCTGGGCGACCTCCAGGACGATGGTCTTGGCCACCGACTCCAGAGTCACCTCCACCTCGAGTGCGTTGTACAGTGCCGGCATAGCGCCACGCGGGAACTCCACGTCGACGACAGGTCCGATGACTCGGACCACGCGACCGGCAGCAGTCGATGCAGCGCTGTCGCGCTGCACCTCAGTAGCTGTAGTCATAGTTAGTCACTTTCTCCGCTGTCGGCGAGCGCGTTGACGCCACCGACGATCTCTGAGATTTCCTGGGTGATCTTTGCCTGACGCAGCTGGTTGGCGACCCGGGAGAGGTCGTTGACCAGCGCGGTGGCGTTGTCCGTCGCAGCGGACATTGCGGTACGGCGGGCAGCGGACTCACTAGCGGCGGCTTCCAGCATCAGGGCGAAGATGCTCCGGGAGACGTACTGCGGCAGCAGTGCCGTCAGGAGCGTGTCCGCATCCGGCTCGAATTCGACCTCGGCGCTGACGTCGTCGCTGGCATTGGAGAGCATGTCGTCCCCGGTCTGCAGCGGTTCGTCGTCCTGCTGGGTCTCGATCGGCAGCATGCGGATGGCACGCGGCGTCTGGGTGAGCATCGACTCGAACCGCGTGTAGACCACGTGGAGCTCGCCGAAGCCGGTCAGCTCGGTGCCTTCCGGGACGTTCAGCCCGTCGCGCCAGTGCACGCTGCCCTCGTCGCCGGCGGTGAAGCCGTCGATGAGGTGGCGGCGGAGGTCGTGCGTCGCGGCGTAGTCCGGGTCCTGGGAGAACCCGGTCCATGAACCGGCGAAGTCGTCACCACGGAAGCTGTAGAAGGTGACTCCCTTGGAGCCGGCGATGTACAGGACGACGTCCTTGCCCTCGCCCTCGAGCCGCTTGCGCAGCTCGGCGGTCTTCTTCAGCACATTGTGGTTGTATCCACCGCACATGCCACGGTCACTCGTGATGACGAGGATAGCGGCGCGCTTGGCCTCGGCCTCGACGTCGAGCATCGGGTGGTCCAGTGAGGACGCGGATGCGAGACGCTGGATGACCCGAGTGATCTCGTCGGCGTACGGCTGGGAATCGCTCACGCGAGCCTGCGCCTTGGTGATCTTGGAGGTCGCGATGAGCTCCTGGGCCTTCGTGATCTTCTTCGTCGAGTTGACGGACTTGATCCGTCCCCTCAGTTCGCGAAGTGTTGCCATCGCTGCTGCCTCCCTTCTTCTGTGTACTCGGTCTGTGCAGTCATCGTTTTAGTTCCCCGCGCTACTTCTTGCGGGAGACGCTGATCTGCGACTGGTCGAGATCCTCGTCAGCCAGGGCCTGGGCCTCCGGCTCGTTGATGACCGGGGTGCCGTCCGTGGACTGGAAGCCACGCTTGAAGTCGCCGGTCGCGGCGACCAGTGCCTTCTTGGAGTCGTCCGACAGCGGCTTGCCACCGTTGATCTGCTCGTAGACGTCGGCGTTGTTGGCGTGCAGGTACTCCCACAGCTCCGACTCGAAGCGGCGCACGTCGACGACGGGGACCGTGTCGAACTCACCCTCACCGGCGAGGAAGATGGAGACCATCTGATCCTCGACGGCCTGGGGCTGGGTCTCCTTCTGCTTCAGCAGCTCGACGAGACGCTCGCCGCGCTCCAGCTGGGCCTTGGAGAACTCGTCCAGGTCGGACGCGAAGGCCGCGAAGGCCTCCAGGTCACGGTAGGCGGCGAGGTCCAGTCGCAGGTTACCGGCGACCTTCTTCATGCCCTTAGTCTGTGCGTCGCCACCGACACGGGAGACGGACACACCGACGTTGATGGCCGGCCGGACGCCCTGGTTGAACAGGTCGGACTCCAGGAAGACCTGGCCGTCGGTGATGGAGATGACGTTGGTGGGAATGAACGCACCCACGTCGTTGGCCTTGGTCTCGATGATCGGCAGTGCCGTCATCGAGCCGGCGCCCTCCTCGTCGGACAGCTTCGCCGCACGCTCCAGCAGACGGGAGTGCAGGTAGAAGACGTCGCCCGGGTATGCCTCGCGGCCCGGCGGGCGGCGCAGCAGCAGGGAGATCGCGCGGTAGGCCTCGGCCTGCTTGGTCAGGTCGTCGAAGATGATGAGGACGTGCTTGCCCTCGTACATCCACTGCTGACCCAGGGCGGCACCGGCGAACGGCGCGAGCCACTTGAAGCCGGCGGAGTCGGATGCCGGGGCTGCCACGATGGTCGTGTAGTCCAGGGCACCCTCGTCCTCGAGGGTCTGACGCAGCGCGGCGATGGTGGAGCCCTTCTGGCCGATCGCGACGTAGATGCAACGCACCTGCTTCGTCGGATCCCCGGACTCCCAGTTCTCACGCTGGTTCAGGATGGTGTCGATGCAGACGGAGGTCTTACCCGTCTTGCGGTCGCCGATGATCAGCTGACGCTGGCCACGGCCGATCGGGGTCATCGCGTCGATGGCCTTGATGCCGGTCTGCATCGGCTCGTGCACCGGCTGGCGCTGCAGCACCGACGGTGCCTGCAGCTCCAGGGCGCGGGTCTCGGTGGACTCGATGTCACCGCGGCCGTCGATGGGCTGACCCAGGGGGTTGATGACCCGGCCGAGGAAGTTCTCCCCCACCGGGACGGACAGGACATCGCCGGTCCGCTTGACTTCGTCGCCTTCCTTCAGCGACTCGTAGTTACCCAGCACCACAACACCGATCGAATCGGTCTCGAGGTTCTGCGCGACTCCGATGAGACCGCCCGGGAACTCAAGCAGCTCGTTGGTCATCACGGAGGGCATGCCCGAAACCTGGGCAATGCCGTCCGCTGCCATCGTAACCACGCCGACCTCCTCACGGGAGGCCTCCGCGGAAGTGCTTGAGGTGTAGTTCGCAATCGCGCTACGGATCTCATCGGAGGAGATCGTAAGCTCCGCCATGTTCTTCCTGCTCTCGGTATCGTCTTCCAGCATTACGTGAATTATCTTGTCGATCGAGGTTCGATCCGGGGCGGCCTAGGCGAAGGCCCGACGCATGCGCTCCAGCTTTCCAGCCGTGCTACCGTCGATCACTTCGTCGCCGACCCGGATGACCGCACCACCGAGGAGGCTGGTGTCAACCTCGGAATGGACGGACATCGCGGAACCGTAGATCTTCTCCAGCTTCTGACCCAGTGCCTGCTCCTGTGCCTCCGACAGAGCCGAGGCGGAACGGACGCGGGCTACCCGGCGTCCGTCCAGTCCGGCTGCGAAGTCGCACAGTGCGTCAAGGTCCTCGACCGGACGCGCGACGGGACGGCCGATCACCTGAAGCGCGAGGGCTTCGGCGATGGCGCTGACGTGGCCGTAGAGGACCTTCGCCAGCAGTTCCCGACGTCGTTCTCCGGACGCCAGACGGTCGGCCAGGAGCATCTCCAGTTCCGGCTCCCGCTCGAGGAGACGGGCAATGTCGAAGAGCTCCGTGGCGACCTTCTCGCTCTGACCCTGCTCATGGGCTGCACGCAGCAGGGCACGGCGGCCCAGCTCGACCAGCCCGTGGCGCAGGTCCCGGGTGTTGGACCAGGTGCCCGTGACGACCTGCGAGACAGTCTCGCGGGTAGTCGTGGAGACCTTGTCCGCCAGCAGCCCGTCGGCCAGTGCGGCGCGACGGTCGGCCGGAACAGTCTGGTCCACCAGCGCCGTGCGCAGTGACCGGTCGCTGTCCAGGAGGTCTGCGACCTCGAACAGCTCGGAACCGGTCGCAGCACCGGCTGCGGCGGTGTCGGTTGCACCGGACAGTGCACCGTCCAGCGACTCAGTCAGCTGGTCCAGGGTTGTTCTGCTCGCTGCGTGCACGGGCCTCACTTCCCCGATCCGACGCTGTCGAGATCAGCGAGGAAGGAGTCGATCGTACCGGAACGCTTGACGTCGTCCGAGAGCTGCTCGCCCAGCAGACGCTCGGCGAGGTTGATGGAGTTCTCCCCCATCTCCTTACGCAGATCGGAGACGACGGACTCGCGCTGCGCGAGCAGCTGCTTGTTGCCGGACTCGATGATGCGGTTGGATTCGTCGGTCGCCTGCGTCTTCATGTCAGCGATGATCTTCTGACCCTGGGAGCGGGCGTCGTCACGAATCTGGGAGGCTTCGGTGCGTGCCTCGGCCAGCTGGGCGTTGTACTTCTCCAGCGCGGCCTTGGCCTCGTCCTGTGCCTGCTCGGCACGTGCGATGCCACCCTCGATCTGGTCGGTGCGGTCAGCCATGACCTGCTTGACCTTGGGAAGAACGAACTTCCAGAAGATCACGAAGATGATGATGAAGCTGACAAGGGACCAGACGATGTCATACGACTTGGGGAGCAGAGGGTTGATCTGCTCCTCCAAAGGCAGCTCGTCGGCTGCCAGAATGAGGTAGTTCGTCATAGTCTCCAGCTTTCGCTCTTGAGTGTGAAGGTCTTGTCACAGAGTCCCGCGGGCGGGACGCCGCACACTAGAACAGGAAGCCGGCGACCAGGCCGATGAGGGCCAGGGCCTCGGTGAAGGCGATACCCAGGAACATGGTGGTGCGCAGCTGGCCGGCCATCTCGGGCTGACGAGCCATTGCCTCTGCGGTCTTGCCGACCAGGATACCGATACCGACACCGGGGCCGATGGCGGCGAGGCCGTAGCCGATGGTGCCGAGACCCTCGAACTTGGTGGTGGTGTCCTGGGCGAGGAGCAGCAGGTCGTTCATTAGGATTCCATTCCCTTTCGTGGTGCCCCGCCCTGGTCCACGGTCGTGGTCCCGGTTGGCGAGGCGGAAATATTATGTGTGGATGTCGGGGGTCAGTGCTCGTCCGCGTGCAGCGACTGCTCGATGTAGACCGCCGTCAGCAGGCTGAAGATGTAGGCCTGCAGGAAGATGATCAGCATCTCGAACAAGGTGAATGCCAGTGCGGCGACGAGCGTTCCTCCGGCCAACAGCGTCCAGCCGTTGAGCTGCCAGAAGAAGAAGTTCGTGGCGCCGAACAGCAGCACGAGAACAATGTGGCCGGCCAGCATGTTCGCCATGAGACGGATGGTCAGGGTGACCGGCCGCAGGACGAAGGTGGAGAAGAACTCGATCGGGACGACCAGCACGTGCAGCAACGGCGGCAGGTTCGGGATGACCACGGAGGACTTCACGAACTTGCCGAAACCGTAACGCTTGGCACCTGCGTAGATCATGGCGATGTACGCCACCGCCGCCAGCACGATCGGCATGCCGACCCTGGCGTTGGCGGAGATGTTCAGTGCAGGAATGACTGCAGGCAGGTTACCGATGAGAACCACGAAGAAGATGGTGGCGATGATCGGCAGGAACCGACGCCCCTCCTTCTTCCCCAGGATCTCCTCGGCGATGTGGATGCGGACGAAGTCGACCGCATACTCTGCAACGTTCTGCGCACCCCTCGGGATCAGCTTCGGCTTGCGGAAGGCATACAGAAAAAAGGCCGCCAGGATGACGATCATCAGAAGACGGATGACCATCAGGCGGTCTACTGCGAAGATGCCGTTCGCGAAGTCGCTGAACCAGAGCTGGCTGGGATCCACTTCCCCCGGGAAGAATTCATGCTCCATAGAAGGCGCGTGGAATTCGCCCTTCATGGCCAAGGTTGTAACGCTCAGCGTTCTCTCCCGTGGTTTGGGCCGCGTGATTGTGGGTCAGGCGGTGCGATGGAGGATGTCAGGAGTTCCCGGAACCGTGGACTCCGTCGCACATCCGCACGGTACCGGGGGTGATATACCAGGATTGCTCGCGGGCACGCGTGAGCACGTGGGTCCGCCTACCTGATTACCCGCGGGAGATATTACCAGCAGTCCGCGCAGGTGCGCGAACCAACTCCCCCCGATCCCCCGAAGCGGACCAGACTATGCCCCACCCTGCACGGATCCACCCCCGTGTCACACGTTCGTCACATTCGTCCGAATGATGCCGATGGTCTCCGCCCCCAGTGCGACCACGAGCGAGGCGATCACGGTGACCCCCATGGCGGTGTGGTCGAAGAAGTCCATGTCACGCAGCACCAGGAGCACACACAGGACGACGACGATCTTGATCAGCCAGGAACCCAACGTGATGATCATCGTGGTCTGCGGCGAGGTGTTGGAGGTCAACAGCACCACCGCCACGGTCGCCAGCACGAAACCACCGCCGATCGCCGCGCCGAGGAGCACCCCCCACAACCCCTCGAGGCCGCGGAAGTTGCCCCACAGCGCCAGGGAGATCACCGTGATCACCAGGAGGCCGATCGCCCCCGACCGCGCCGCGTTCAGCAACGGGCGCCGGTGGTCTGCCATGTCCCCGTCCGACTCGTTGATCTCCGGGAGGTCGGCGGGGTCGGTCGTCTGCTCGTTGTTCTGCTCATTCACGGGGTACAGCCTAGCTGTCCCCCACGGCGACGACCTACCCGGTCGCGACGGCCTTGCTCCCGCCGGCACCGTCACCGGAGGCGTCCCCACGCCCCCGCCACAGCGGCACGGCCGTGAACGCCGTCGCCAGCAGGATCGCCACCCCGAAGACGATCGCCGCGATCGGCAACGGGAGCACCGTGGACCCCACGGCCCCGAGGGCGACCACGCCGACCCACGTGTAGAGCACCAGCACGACCTGCTTCTGGGAGTGACCCAGTCGCAGGAGCCGGTGGTGCAGGTGCTGCTTGTCCGGGGCGAAGGGGCTCTTGCCCGCCTTCAACCGGCGGACGACCGCCATCAGCAGGTCCAGCATCGGGATGAACAGCGCGGCGATCACCACCAGCACCGGGGTCATCAACGCCAGGAAGTCCGCGGGGCCGTAGAGCGCCATGTTGATCCGACCCGACGCCGAGACGCTCGCCGCGGCCAGCAGCAGCCCGATCAGCATGGACCCGGAGTCCCCCATGAATATCCGCGCCGGCGAGAAGTTGTGCGGCAGGAACCCCAGGCACACGCCCAGCAGGCCGGCCGAGATCATCGCCGGCGGATAGGCGCTGACCGTGCCGCCCTGGTCGTGCAGGATCGTCAGGGAGTAGATCAGCAGCGTCGCCGCGGCGATCGCGCCCAGGCCGGCGGCGAGACCGTCCAATCCGTCCACGAAGTTCATCGCGTTGATGATGGCCACCGTCAGCAGAGCCGTCAAGATCGTGGACTGGACCTGATCGAGGATCAACGTGGTGCCGTCGCCGAACGGCGAGTAGATCAGGTACCACGACAAACCGGCCAGGCTCATCGCCACGGAGCCGGCAACCTGGCCGCCGAGCTTGAGCACCCAGGAGATGTCGAAGAGGTCGTCGACCACCCCCACGATCACGATCACGAAGGCGGCGGCGACGACAGCCACCATGTCCGGGGTCACCGGGGGGAACCCACGGTTCAACGCGGGCAGCTGGTTGGCCACCAGCACGGCGACAACGAAGCCGGTGAACATCGCCACCCCGCCGAGCCGCGGGGTCGGCACCGTGTGCACGTCGCGGGAGCGCGGGGCGGTCATGCGTCCGAACCGGATCATGATCATGCGGATCACACCGGTGGTCAGGTACGTGGTGACCAGGCCCACGAGCAGGATCAGCGCCAGCTCACGGAACGGCACACCCACCCCGGACCAGGACGCCGCGGACAGCTCCATCCTCAGTTGCCCCGGGCGGAGTCGTCGGCGAGCAGGGCCTCGGCAGACACGCCCAGCACCTCGCCGACCCGGTCGGCGCTGATGGCACCGTCGCGCAGGATGCGCGGACGGTGACCGGACAGGTCAACGATCGTGGAGGCCGTACCGATGGACGCCTCCCCGGCGTCGAGGTAGACCGACACCGAGTCGCCGAGCTGCCCGCGTGCCTCGGCGGCGGTGAGTGCGGCCGGACTACCGGAGATGTTCGCGCTGGAGACCGCCATCGGCCCGGTCTGCTGGAGCAGTTCGATCGCCAGCGGGTGCAGCGGCATGCGCAGCGCCACGGTCCCGCGGGTGTCCCCCAGGTTCCACGGCAGGCTGGGCGCCTGGTGGGTCACGATGGTCAGCCCGCCGGGCCAGAAGGCCTCGGTGAGCAGGCGCACCGTCTCGTTGTAGTCGCGGACCAGCCCGGCGACGGTGTCCCAGGAGCCGATGAGCACGGGCACCGGCATGTCCGGGCCACGGTGCTTGGCACGCAGCAGGGCGGCGACGGCGTCGTTGTCGAAGGCGTCGGCACCGATGCCGTACACCGTGTCGGTGGGGGTGACCACCAGACGTCCGGCCTTCACCGCGCTCAGTGCGGCGGCGACACCGCTCTGCCTGCCCTCGTCCTCGTTGCAGTCGTAGGTCTGTGCCATGCTCCGCGCCGTCCGTCCTCTCGTGTCGTTGGTTGCTTACCTTAACCCGTTCACTCTAGCCCCGTGTGGGCCGGTGGCCGGGATCGCGGTGCACCTGGCCGGTGACGAACCTGTCCCGGCCAGCGAAGTCCCGGTGTTGCTCCAGCTCGGTGACGCCCACGCCGGCCAGGATCTGACGGACGTCCGCGCCGGTGGAGTCGTCGTGTTCGACGGCCACGCCCGCACTCGGGGCGGCGACGAGGTCGATGACCTCCGCCAGTGGGCGCATCAGCTCCAGGCCGTCCGTCCCGGAGAAGACCGCGGCGTGCGGGTCACGGGCGACCTCCGGGGAGACCTCGGTGGTCTCCGGGACGTACGGCGGATTGGACGCCACGATGTCGGCGGAGGCGACGAGTCCCAGCGCCACGACGTCTTCCGGCGTGGCGACGTCCGCCCGGTGGAACTCCACGGCGATCCGCGGATCCACGTGGCCCTCGGCGACCCAGGTCCGGTGGTTGTCACGGGCCTGTTCCACGCCCTGCGCGGTGATCTCCAGGCCGATGACACGGACGCCGACGGCGTCGACAGCGTCGACAGCATCTACTATCCCTCGGGTACCAAGCTCGTGGGCCACCCCCAGGGCGATCGTGCCCGGCCCGGAACACAGGTCGACGATGGTCAACGTGGGTTCCAGCAGGCGCGCGAAGAGCGGGTCCTCGCGCAGCGCCACACGCCGCTGGGCCTCACCGGCCACCCAGTCGATCAGCAGATCGGTCTCGGGACGCGGGACGAACACCCCCGGGCCGACCGCCAGGTCGATGCCCGCGACCGTCCCGTACCCCAGGATCCACTGCAGCGGTTCGCGCTCAACGCGTCGCTGCAGCATCGTGGCGAAGGACGCCGGGACGGCGTCGCCGCCGCGCATGACCAGGTCCAACGGGCCGACGTCCACCCCCGACTCGCGGGTGAGGGCGGCGGCCATGAGCACGCGCGCATCGTGTGCGGCTGACTCCACCCCGGCCGAGGACAACGCCGAGGCGGCGTCCCGCAGCGCCGCCGACACGCTCGCAGCGTCCTGCGTCACCGCGGTCCTACTCCCCCGCCTCGAGCCGGCTCTGACGCTCCGCCTCGCTCAACGCGCCGAAGAGCGCGTCGAGGTCACCGTCGAGGACGGCGTCGAGGTTGTTCGCCTTGTAGCCGATGCGGTGGTCCGAGACCCGCGACTCTGGGAAGTTGTAGGTCCGGATGCGCTCGGAACGGTCCATCGTGCGGATCTGTGCGGCGCGTCCCTCCGCGGCCACGGCGTCCGCCTCCTCCTCCTTCATCTGCTGGAGGCGTGCGGCGAGCACCTGCATGGCGCGCGCACGGTTCTGGATCTGGGAACGTTCCTTCTGACACGTCACCACGATGCCCGTGGGCAGGTGGGTGATGCGCACCGCCGAGTCGGTGGTGTTCACGCCCTGACCGCCCTTACCGGAGGAACGGTAGACGTCGACGCGGATGTCCTTGTCGTCGATCTCCACGTCCTCGACCTCGTCGGGCTCCGGGTAGACCAGCACGCCGGCGGCGGAGGTCTGGATGCGGCCCTGCGACTCGGTCACCGGGATACGCTGCACCCGGTGCACGCCGCCCTCGTACTTGAACACGCTCCACGCGCCGTCGCGGCCTGGCTGCTTGGCGCGCACGGACATGGTCATGTCCTTCACGCCGCCCAGGTCGGTCTCGTTGACGTCGAGGACCTCGAAGGTGAAGCCGTGCTTCTCTCCGTAGCGCTGGTACATGCGTGCCAGCTCCCCGGCGAACAGCGCGGCCTCCTCGCCACCGGCACCGGACTTGATCTCCATGACCACGTCCTCACTGTCGTGGGGGTCGCGCGGGGCGAGCAGGTCGGTGAGCTTCTCCTCGAGACCCGGCAGGTCCGCGGCGAGGCGGTCGGCCTCGGCGGCGAAGTCCGGGTCCTCGGAGGCCATCTCGCGGGCGGCCTCGAGGTCGTCGCGGGTCTCCACGAGCTTGTTGTAGGTCTGGATGACCGGCTGCAGCTCGCTGAATCGCTTGGCCACGCGGCGGGCCGCGGCGGCGTCGTTGTGCAGCTCCGGGTCGGCCAACTGCATCTCCAGGCCCTGGTACTCCGACAGGATGTCGTCGACCTTGGAGGGGGAACCGGCGAAGTCACTCATCGTCGTCCTCCCCGGCCAGCGGTGCGGACGAGGCGATCTGCAGCATGAAGTCGCGGTTCGTCTTCGACTTGCGCAGCTGCTTGTTCAGCAGCTCGATCGCGGCCTGCGGGTCGAGCGCGGAGAGGATGCGGCGCAGCTTGTGCAGCAGGCGCGCCTCGTCCGGGCCGAGCAGCAGCTCGTCCTTGCGCGTGCCGGACGGGTTGACGTCCACCGCGGGGAACATGCGACGCTCGGCGATCTTGCGGTCCAGCTTCAGCTCCGCGTTGCCGGTGCCCTTGAACTCCTCGAAGATCACGGTGTCGCCGGCGGAGCCGGTCTCGACCATGGCGGTGGCGATGATGGTCAGCGAGCCACCGTCCTCGATGTTGCGGGCCGCGCCGAGGAAACGCTTCGGCGGGTACAGGGCGTTGGAGTCCACACCACCGGAGAGGATGCGGCCCGACGCCGGCGAGGAGTTGTTGTACGCACGGCCCAGACGGGTGATGGAGTCAAGCAGCACCACGACGTCCTTGCCCTGCTCCACCAGGCGCTTCGCCCGCTCGATGGCGAGCTCGGCGATGGCGGTGTGCTCGTTCGGCGGACGGTCGAACGTGGAGGCGATGACCTCACCGCGCACGGAGCGCTGCATGTCGGTGACTTCCTCGGGACGCTCGTCCACCAGGACGACCATGAGGTAGCACTCGGGGTTGTTCACCGTGATGGCGTTGGCGATGTCCTGCAGGATCGTGGTCTTGCCGGCCTTCGGCGGGGAGACGATCAGGGCACGCTGCCCCTTGCCGATCGGCATGATCAGGTCGATGACACGGGTGGTCAGGATCTTCGGCTCGGTCTCCAGGCGAAGACGCTGGTTGGGGTACAGCGGGGTGAGGTTGTTGAACTTCGGACGCTGTGCGGCCTGCCCCGGGGCGAGTCCGTTGACGGTGTCGACGGAGTTGAGCGGGGTGTACTTCTGACGGTTGCGGTTGCGTCCGCCGCCGCCACCGGCCTGCTGTGCCTTGGCGCCGGGACGGATGGTGCCGGTGATCGCGTCACCGTGGCGCATCCCGAACTTGCGCACCATCTGGATCGGCACGTACACGTCCGTCGGCCCGGCGTGGTAGCCGGTGGTGCGGATGAAGGCGGTGTTGGCGTCGGCGAAGTCGAGGATGCCGGCGACCGGGGTCGGAGGCTCGTTGTTGCCGCCGTTGTTGTTGCCGCCGCCGTTGCCGCCGTCGTTCTGGTTGTTCTGGTTGTTGCGGTTGCCGCGATCGTTCCGGTCGTTGCGGTCGTTGCGGTTCCCCCGGTTGCCACGCTCGCTCCGGTCGTTGCGGTTGCGACCGCCGCGCTCGTCGGAGTTCTGCTGGTTGCCCCCCTGGTTTCCGCCCTGGTTGCCACCCTGGTTCCCCTGGCCACCGCCCTGCTCGCCCTTGCCCCGGTTACGACGGTTGCGACGGTTGCGGCGACCACGACGGCCACCCTCCTCGTCGGAGTCATTGCGGTCGTTACGGTCGTTGCGGTCGCTCCGGTCGCCACGCTCCTGCGTGCCCTGGTCGACGCCCGCGCTCGCGTCCGCCGCGGTGTTGTCGGCCTTCGCCGCGTTGTTGTCGGCCTGTGCCGCGTCCTTCTCGGCGGGAACCTGCTGCGTCATCGGCGCCTCCTGGGTCTGTGGTGCGTCCTTCTTGTCCTTCGCCGGCTTGGCGTCCTTGGCATCCTTGGCATCCTTGCCAGTCGGACCACGCTGTCCGCCGATCCCGGCGCTGGCGATCGCGGAGACCAGATCCCCCTTACGCATCCCGGAGGTCCCCTTCAACCCCTGCGATGTCGCGATCTGCTTGAGTTCCGCCAGTTTCAGGGAGGCAAGCCCGTCGTTCTGTGCCCTGGAGACGATGTCCGGCAAAGTCACAGGTGTCCTTTCGGTTCACCTCCCCCTGCTCACCCGCCCGCGGTCGTGACCGCGGCCTGGTCCCTGTCCCCGCGGACCGGCACACCCCACGGGCGTTACCGGTCCCAGACGGCGGCAGGACAATGGAAGGTGACGTGCTCGAGTGAGTCGTCGTTTATGTGGAATGGATGTCACGGTGCGCGCGGACAACTGGTCCGGCGCCGGGGCAGACGAACACTCCCGGCGGATGAGATGTCGGTGCGGTGTACCCGCGTGGATCTCCGTGACTCCGGATGACCGCCCACCGTCTCGGACCGATTCGGTGACCCCGTAAATTCCTGGGGTCCTCGGGATGGCGGTGGTCGGTTCTCGTCGACGATGGTACCACCCCGGCACACCGGTGGTGCTAATCCACGCACCGGCGCGGAGGTCGTCCGGCAGGACGCACGGTGCGTCCCCTATCCTTGAGGTCATGGACGCCACCCACCACATGGACGCACGCACCAGATCAGGTCCGGCTCCCAGCACCGCGCCACTGACCGTGTCGACGATGCACGAGTACCCCCTGACAATGGCCTCCGTGCTGGAGTACGGACGCGTCGTCCACGGCACGACGACGGTGCGCACCTACTACGGGGACTCCCCCGAGGACACCACCTTCGCCCAGGTCGGTGGACGCGCCGCGGCCCTGGCCCACGCACTGACCGACGTCGTCGGGGTGGAGACCGGCCAACGTGTCGCCACGTTCATGCCGAACATCACCGAGCACCTGGAGTCCCTGTTCGCGGTGACCTCCATGGGCGCGGTGCTGCAGCCGTTGAACTCCAACCTCGTCGCCGACCAGCTGGTGCACATCATCAACCACGCCGGTGACCAAGTGATCATCTGTTCGCCGCGGTCGTCCCGGCGCCTCGTCCCCGTGATGCCCGACTGCCCCGACGTCCACACCCTCGTCGTCACCGGCACCGGCGGCGACGCCGCGCGCAAGGAACTCTCCGACCTGCTCGCCGACGCCGGACGCGGCAGCATCCGCGTCCTCGGCTACGAGGAGCTCCTCGACGGCTACCCCACCAGCTACGACTGGCCCAACGTCGACGAGACGTCCCCCGCCGCACTGCTGTACTCCACCGGCACCACGGGTGCGCCGAAGGGCGTGGCCTACTCGCACCGGTCGATGTGGCTGCACGCGATGAACCTGCGCACCCCCGACTCCTTCGGGATCCGCAACGGGCACAGTTTCCTGTGCGCCGTACCGATCTTCCACGTGTTGAGCTGGGGCGTGCCCATCGCCGCGTTCATGGCCGGCACCCCCCTGGTGTTCCCCGGCGGCGCCGGCGGACCCGCCCACCTGGCGCACGTCATCGCCGACGCCATGCCCCGCATGGCCCACGGCGCGCCCAGCGTGTGGATGCAGCTGGTGGTCCACTACCAGCACACCCCGCCGGAGAAGATGAGCCTGCAGGAGATCATCTCGGGAGGCGCCCCAGTCCCGCCAGCCTTGATCGACGCCTGGGAGGAGCGGTACGGCGTGGACATGATCCACTCCTGGGGCATGACCGAGACCGGCCCGGTCGGCACCGTCGCCCGCACACCCGTCGGTGTCGGCGGTGAGGCCCGGCGGCGCTACCGCGACAGCCAGGGCCGCTTCCCCATCGGCATGGAGTTCCGCGTCGTCGGCGAGGACGGCACCCCGCAGCAGGCCAACGACCGCTCCAGCGGCGAGATCCAGGTGCGCGGCAACTGGGTGACCACGGACTACCACCACTCGCCCGCCTCCGCCGAGGGTGGGGCCGCCCACGTCTTCCGTGGCTCCGACGTCGACGACAACGACGACGCGGCCGGACGCTTCACCGACGACGGGTGGTTACGGACCGGCGACATCGGCACGATCACCCGCGACGGCTACCTCACCGTGCACGACCGCCAGACCGACACCATCCGCTCCGGCGGGGAGTGGATCTACTCGGCGATCCTGGAGAACATCGTCATGGAGTCCGTCGTGGTCGCGGAGGCCGCGGTCATCGGTGTGCCGGACGAACGCTGGGGGCAGCGTCCCCTCGCCGTCGTGGTGACCACCCCCGGGGTGGAGCGTGGACGCGGGACCGCCGAGGAACTGGCGGCCGCGGTGGCCACGAAGGTCCCGCGGTGGATGGCACCGGAGTACTGGACGTTCGTCGACCGCATCGACAAGACCTCCGTCGGCAAGTTCGACAAGAAGGACCTGCGCGCCCACCTCACCGACGGCGAGTTCGACGTGATCAAACTGCGAGGCCCCGGCGAGCCGAAGCCCGCCGGGGAGGAGCAGTAGAGGTCGGACGAGGCTAGTGGACCTCGACGCTGGCGCGGCGTCCCACACCGGTCTCCAGCACGCCGATGTCGCGGCCACGGGCCTCGTCGAGGAGTGCGGGGTCGACCGGGGTGGTCGACAGCACCATCACCGTGGGGCCGGCCCCTGACAGGAACGCCGGGAAGCCCAGGTTGCGCAGCCGGTTGACCCACTCGGTGGTCACGGGGAGCACCTCCGCACGGTACGGCTGGTGCAGCCGGTCGCGGGTGGCCTCCCACAGCAGATCGGGGTGCGAGCTCAGCGCCAGGGGCAGCAGTGCCGCCCGGGACACGTTGAAGCGTGCGTCCTGGTGCGAGACGTCGCTGGGCAGCACGCGGCGCACCGCCTCGGTGGAGGCGTGGAAGTCCGGGACCAGGGCGGTCGCCGCGATGTCCGGGTGCACCGGCACGGCCACGGCGTGGTACTCCGGGGCGCTGCGCCCGTCCACGGGGATGTTCGTCCAGGACACCACTCCCCCGCCGAGCACGCAGGCCGCGGCGTTGTCCGGGTGGCCCTCGAACGCGGAGGACAGCTGGATCAGCGTGTCGTCGTCCAGGGCACCGGTGGGGTGCTCACCGCCGGCCAGGGCGCTGGCGGCGGCGACCCCGGCGACCGCCGCGGCGGCCGAGGAGCCCAGTCCGCGCGAATGCGGGATGTTGTTGTGGCAGACGATACGCAGCCCGCCCACGCCCACACCGGCCTCACGCAGGCCCGAGCGCAGGGCGCGGACCACCAGGTGACGCTCGTCGAGGGGGACCTCCCCCTCACCCTGCCCGTGCACGGAGATGTCCAGGCCGGCGTCGGTGGACTCCACCTCGACGGTGTCGTACAGGCCCACGGCCAGGCCCAGGGTGTCGAAACCCGGACCGAGGTTCGCCGTGGAGGCCGGCACCGTGACCGTCACCCGACGTCCGGCGGCAAGGGTGCGCTCGGTCATGCGAGTTCCAGTGCCTCTGCCACGGCATTGGTGTCCACGTCGATCGGGGTGGGCTCCGGCATCTCGCTGAGCGCGGTCGTCGGGTCCTTCAGACCGTGACCGGTCACGGTGCAGACGATGCGCTGGCCCGGCTCGATCGAGCCCTCGGCGTGGGCGGCGAGCAGGCCGGCCACCGAGGAGGCGGACGCCGGCTCGACGAACACGCCCTCACGGGCGGCGATCAGGCGGTAGGCCTCGAGGATCTTCTCGTCGGTGGCGGCGCGGAAGGATCCGCCGGACTCCTCCTTGGCGGCGACGGCCTGGTGCCAGGACGCCGGGTTGCCGATACGGATGGCGGTGGCCACGGTCTCCGGCTCGAGCACCGGTTCACCGCTGACCAGGGGTGCGGCACCGGCGGCCTGCACGCCGAGCATCACCGGACGCTTCGTGGACAGACCTGCCTCGGCGTACTGCGAGTAGCCCTTCCAGTAGGCGGTGATGTTGCCGGCGTTGCCGACCGGCAGGGCGTGGATGTCGGGTGCGTCGCCCAGGGCGTCGACGATCTCGAAGGCGGCGGTCTTCTGGCCCTCGATACGCATCGGGTTGACCGAGTTGACCAGGGCGATCTCCGGGAAGTCGGTGGTGGTCTTGCGCACGAGCTCGAGGCAGTCGTCGAAGTTGCCGCGCACCTGGATGATCTTCGCACCGTGCATCACGGCCTGCGACAGCTTGCCCTGGGCGATCTTGCCCTCGGGGATCAGCACGGCGGAGGCGATGCCGGCACGTGCGGCGTAGGCCGCGGCCGAGGCCGAGGTGTTGCCGGTGGAGGCGCACATCAGCACCTTCTTGCCGGCGTGCACGGCGTCGGTGACCGCCACGGTCATGCCGCGGTCCTTGAAGGAACCGGTGGGGTTGGCACCCTCGACCTTCAGCCACACGTCGCACCCGGTGACCTCGGAGATGTGGTTCGCCCGGATCAGCGGGGTCCCACCCTCGTTGAGGGTGACCGGCTCCCAGTCCGCGGCGAAGGGCATCCAGTCGCGGTACTCGTTGATCAGGCCGGTCCAGTGGTGGAGCACCGGGGTGCGGTTGTCGGTCATTAGTTGCCTTCCATTCGGATCACGCTGTTGACTGCCTTCACGGCGTCGAGGTTCTTGAGGTTGTCCACGGTGGACTCCAGGTCGCTCTCGGCGGCGTGGTGGGTGATGACGACCAGGCGTGCCCCGTCGTCACCGGCCTCCTCCTGGCGCACGGTCTTCAGCGAGACGCCCTGCACGGAGAAGGTGGAGGACACCTCGGCCAGCACCCCGGGACGGTCCTCGACGACCATGTCCACGTGGTAGCGGGTGCGCACCGAGCCGAAGTCGCCGACCGGCAGGTTGGCGTAGGTGGACATGCCGGGCGCACGTCCACCGTGCACGATGTTGCGTGCGGCGGCGACCACGTCGCCGAGCACCGCGGAGGCGGTGGGGGCGCCACCGGCGCCGTTGCCGTAGAACATGAGGCGTCCTGCGTACTCGGCGACGACGAAGATGGCGTTGAAGGACTCGCTCACGCTGGACAGCGGGTGGTCCAGCGGGATCAGCGCGGGGTACACGCGCGCGGAGACCGACTCCTCGCCGTTGTCGTCGACGAGGCGCTCGCAGATGCCCAGCAGCTTGATGGTGCAGTCGGCGGCCTTGGCGGCGGCGATGTCGTCGACGCTGATCGAGCGGATGCCCTCGACGTGCACGTCGTCGATGCTGACCGGCGAGTGGAACGCCAGCGACGCCAGGATGGCGGCCTTGGACGCCGCGTCGTAGCCGTCGACGTCGGCGGAGGGGTCGGCCTCGGCGTAGCCCAGTGCGGTGGCCTCGGCGAGCATCTCGTCGTAGGACGCGCCGCGCCTGTACATCGCGTCGAGGATGAAGTTCGTGGTGCCGTTGACGATGCCCATGACCTGGTTGACCTTGTCACCGGCCAGGGAGCGGCGCAGCGGGCCGACCACCGGGATGGCGGCGGCGACGGCGGCCTCGAAGAACAGGTCGGCGCCGGAGGAGTCGGCGGCCTCGGAGAGCTCGTCGGCGTGTGCGGCGACCAGCGCCTTGTTCGCCGTGACCACGGACTTGCCGGCACGCAGGGCGGCGAGCACCACGGTGCGCGGGTAGTCGATGCCGCCGATGACCTCGATGACCAGGTCGATGTCGTCACGGCCGACCAGGCCGAAGGCGTCGTCGGTGAGCAGCTCGGAGGGCACGCCCGGGCGCGGCTTGGAGAGGTCGGAGACCGCGATGCCGCGGACCTCGATCGGGCCGCCGGTGCGTGCGGTGAAGTCCGCCGCGTTGTCCTCGAGGATGCGGAGCACCTCGGTACCCACGGTACCCATGCCCAGCAGCGCTACGCCGACGGTGGGCGCGGCATTGTTGTCAGCCTGATCAGCCATTACTCTCCCGTTGTTGTGTCGTGTGGGGTTGCCCCGCGTGAAGATTCGTTTTCCTGATGATAAACCATCAGAAATTCTCGAGTGCCATGACGTCCTCCACTGTCTCCCGGCGGATCATCTCCCGGGACTCCCCGTCGGAGACGACGACCACCGGGGGCCGGGTCATCATGTTGTAGCGCGAGGACATCATGTAGCAGTACGCCCCCGTCGCCGGGATGGCGAGCAGGTCGCCGGGGACGATGTCATCGGGCATGAGGGTGTCGTTGACCAGGATGTCCCCGGACTCGCAGTGGCTGCCGACCACGCGGGTGGCGACCAGCTCGCCGCTCGCCTCCCGGTTGGCCAGACGGCAGTCGTACTCCGCCTGGTAGAGGGCGGGACGGATGTTGTCGCTCATGCCACCGTCCACGGAGATGTAGCGGCGCACGGTGTCGTCGGAGGTGTGCACGTCCTTGACGGTGCCGACCCGGTAGAGCGTGACGGTCGAGGGGCCGACGACCGCGCGGCCCGGCTCCACGTTGACCACCGGCGCGGCGACCCCGTAGGACGCGGCCTTCGCCGCGACCCGCTCGAGCAGGTCGCCGGCGACGGCCTCGACGTCGAGGGCCTCCTGGTCGGGGGTGTAGGGGATGCCGTAGCCGCCGCCGAGGTCGAGCACGTCGAGCGCTTCGGTCTCGGATGCGTCGTGCGTGGACTCGCCGCTGACGAGGCGGACCCACAGTCCCAGCAGGCGGTCGGCGGCCAGGGCGAAACCGTCGGCGTCGAAGACCTGCGAGCCGACGTGGCAGTGCAGCCCGCGCAGGCGCAGCCCCTCGGTGGACAGGCAGGTCATGCAGGCGTCCTCGGCCGAGCCGGAGGCCAGCGAGAAGCCGAACTTCTGGTCCTCGTGGCTGGTGGCGATGAACTCGTGGGTGTCGGCGTGCACGCCCGGCTTCACCCGCACCAGGACGTCCTGGCGACGTCCCTCCTGCCGGGCGATCTCGGCAACACGCTCGATCTCGATGACCGAGTCGATCACGATGAGCTCCACACCGGCGCGCACGGCGGCGGTGATGAACCCGCGGTTCTTGTTGTTGCCGTGCACGGTGATGCGCTCCGGCGGGAAACCGGCGGCCAGGGCCACGGCGAGCTCGCCGTGGCTGGCCACGTCGAGCGCCAGGCCTTCCTCGTCGATCCAGCGGCACACGGTGCGCGACAGGAACGCCTTGGACGCGTAGTGCACCCGTTCCCCACCGCCGAAGGCGACGGCGAGACGACGGCAGCGCGCGCGGAAGTCGGCCTCGTCCATCACGAACTGGGCCGTGCCGTGGCGCTCGGCGAGGTCGGTGACGCGGTTGCCGGCGATGACCAGCTCGCCCTCACCGGTGCGTCCCGAGGACATCGGGAAGACGTGCGCGGGAATCTTGTTGAAGTCCTCGAGGGTCTCGGTGCGCTTACGCAGCGGGATCTGGGGCAGGTGGACGTCAGGATCCATGGTGGCGGGTCACATCCTCTCCGGTGCGGAAACCCCGAGCAGGCCCAGGGCGTTGGCGAGTACACGTCGGGTGGCGTCGGCCAGGGCCAGACGGGCCAGGAAGATCGCGGCGGTGTCGGCGCCGTTGGGCTCGTCCGACTTCGGCAGGACCTGGCACGAGTCGTAGAAGCGGTGGAAGGTGCCCGCGAGGTGCTCGGCGTACCGGGCGATGCGGTGCGGCTCACGCAGCTCGGCGGCCGTGGCGACCACACCCGGGAACTCGCCCAGCGTACGGATCAGGTCACCCTCGCGTTCGTGGTCGAGCAGTGAGAAGTCCAGCGTGGAGAGGTCCTCGGGGATCTCCACACCCAACGAGGCGGCCTTGCGCTGAAGCGAGCACAGACGCGCGTGGCCGTACTGCACGTAGTAGACCGGGTTGTCGCTGGTCTCGCTGGCCCACAGGCTCATGTCGATGTCCAGCGAGGAGTCCACGGACGTGCGGATCAGCGCGTAGCGGGCGGCGTCCACACCGATCGCCTCGACGAGGTCGTCGAGGGTGATCACGGTGCCGGCGCGCTTGGACATGCGCACGGCCTTGCCGTCCTGCACGAGGTTGACCATCTGGCCGATGAGGACCTCGACCTGGTCGGAGTCGTAGCCCAGGGCGGAGGCCGCGGCCTTGAGCCGGGCGATGTAGCCGTGGTGGTCGGCGCCGAGCATGTAGATGCACAGGTTGTGCCCGCGGTCGATCTTGTCGGCGATGTAGGCGATGTCGCCGGCGATGTAGGCGGCGTTGCCGTCGGACTTGATGACCACCCGGTCCTTGTCGTCACCGAACTCGGAGGACCGCAGCCACCAGGCGCCCTCGGCCTCGTAGAGGTTGCCGTTGTCCTTCAGGGTGGCGATGGCCTTGTCCACCGCACCGGACTCGAACAGGGCGTTCTCGTGGAAGTACACGTCGAACTCGGTGCCGAACTCGGCGAGGGTGCGCTTGATGTGCGCGAACATCAGCTCCACGCCCTGGGAGCGGAAGATCTCCTGGATGGTGGCGTCGTCGTTGTCCGCCCAGTCCGGGGTGGCCTCGATGACCTGGTTGGCGATGTCGGCGATGTACTCTCCGCCGTAACCGTCCTCGGGGGCCTTCTCGTTCTTCGCCGAGGCGACCAGCGACCGGGCGAACCGGTCGATCTGGGTGCCGTGGTCGTTGAAGTAGTACTCGCGGGTCACCGCCGCACCGCGGGCGGCGAGGATGCGGCCCAGGGAGTCGCCGACGGCCGCCCAGCGGGTACCGCCCAGGTGGATGGGGCCGGTGGGGTTGGCGGAGACGAACTCGAGGTTGATGCGCTGCTCGGCGTAGTCGTCGCCGGTGCCGTAGGAGTCGCCGGCGGTGATGATGTCGGCGACGAGCTTGCCCTGGGCGTCGGCGGCGAGCCGGATGTTGATGAAACCGGGGCCGGCGATGGAGGCCTCGTCCACCCCGTCGACCTTCCCGAGTGCCTCGGCGAGCCAGGTGCCGAGTTCACGGGGGTTGGTGCCGGCCTTCTTCGCTGTCTGCAGCGCGATGTTGGTGGCGTAGTCGCCGTGCTCCGGGTTGCGGGGACGTTCGACGGTGGCCAGGTCAGGCACGACGGCGGGGTCGAGATCATGCTCCGTCAGGACGGTGCGGGTGGTCTCGGTAATGATGGAGGCGAGTTCAGCTGGGGTCACAACCCACGAGAGTAACAAGTCCGGGGTTGGACTCCGCGAATCGCGTCCCGTCCGGGGGTTTTGCGGTGGCACGGATCCGCGGTGCTATAGTGACCGCATTGCCTCCGTAGCTCAGGGGATAGAGCACTGGTTTCCGGTACCAGCGGTCGGACGTTCGAATCGTCTCGGGGGCACACTGATGCGGCCCGATCACCATCGTCGATGGTGGTCGGGCCGCTTCTCGATGTCAGCCCTGCAGCTGCGCCATGGAGGTCACCGTGGCCCCGGGGACGCCGTCGAACCGTGCGGGGTCGCAGGTGAGCACGATGATCTGGTTGGTCCTGCCGAGCTGTGACAGCACCACGTTCATCCGCTGCACCCGCGCGGAGTCGGCGAAACCGAGGGCGTCGTCGATGACCACCGGCACGCCCTCCCCCTTGCCCACGATGTCGGCGACGGCGAGGCGGGACAGGATCGACAGCTGTTCCCTGGCGCCGCCGGACAGCTGCGCGGCGTCGAGTGCGGTGGAGTCCAGCACCCGGCGCGAGATGCGCAGGTCCTCGTCGAACTCGATGGTGACCGCCCGGCCGTAGAGGGTGCGGGCGAGCTTCTCCACGGAGGCCCGGTAGGGCGCCTCGTAGCGACGTCGCGCATCGTCACGGGCGGCCTGCACCGCCTGGTGGAGTGCGTCGGCGGCCTGGGCCTGGCGGTGGACGCGTTCCCGGGTACGACGGGCGCGTTGCAGCCGGGAGGTGGCCGCCTCCATGCGTTCGGCGACACCGCTGTGTTCACCGAGCGCACCGTTGGCCCCGGAGATCTCGTGGCCGATGCGGTCGGCGCGGTCACGCAGTCGCTTCACCCGTGACTGGGCACCCTCGGCGAGCCCTTCGAGCGTGTCGAGGTCGCCGGCGCTGTGGTCGGTCTCTGCGAGCAGGGCGTCCAACTCCCCCTGTGCCGTGGCAACGTCCTGGCTGGCACCGCTCACCTGCTGTCGCAGGTGGTCGTCGTCGACGTCGGCGCGCATGTTCTCCAGGGCCGTGGCGATGGTGCCCACCCGGGCGTCGGCGCGGTCACGTTCCTCCACCCTGCTGTTCAGCACGGCGACGGCCCCGGTGCGTGCCAGGGTGTCGAGGTCCTCCCTGGTCTTCTCCGCCTGCGCCTCAGCCTCGTCGACCTGCCGGGTCACCTCACCGGTGCCGGAGGTCGCAGAGGGGGCGGACGTCGCGGAACCGGCCTCGTCGGGGAGCTCGACCTCGCCGTCGGGATCCTCCTCGGCGATGAGGTCGTGGGCGGCGGTGGCCGCGGTGTCGGCGGCGCGGTGGTCCCGGTCGTTCTCCTCGATCTTCTGGCGGTGCTCGTCCAAGGACAGTCCGCCGGTGGCCTGGCTCAGGGTGATGCGCAGTTCCCCGAGCGACTCCTGGAGCACACGCCTGGCCTCTGCCTGCCCCGCCACGTCCTCGATCGTGGAGACCCCTGCCTCGGTGAGGGCGGCGCGAAGGGACGTCTGCGTCCTCTCGACCTCGGCGTCGAGGTCACCGCTCTCGAGCTGCCCGTCCTTGCCCCGGGCCGGGGTGACGCTGACGGTGACGTCGCCGAACTCCAGTGCCCGCGGGGAGGTGACCCGCAGGCTCTCGGGAACCTCGGCGAGTTCGTGGTCGCCGCCGTCCACGCGGAAGTGTGTCCCCGCCGGCCCGCTGACCTCGACGAGTGTCGCCGAGGCATCACGGACACCGAGGGCCCGGTGGTGCTCGGCCTCGACCTGCCGGATCTTCGACTCCAGCTCCGGTGTGACGGGGTTCTCGGCGAGTTGCCGCCGGGTCTCCTCGATCTTCCGGGAGACCTCCTCCGCCTTCTCCTGTTGTTCGGCGAGTACCTGGCGGGTCTGTGCCACCGCCGCCCGGCGCTCCCTGGCGTCGAGGTACCTGCCGTAGGCGGAGAGGGTGCGGGCACGGCGTCGCAGTTGCGCCAGTGTTTCGCGCAGCTGCGCCTCGCGGTGGCGTTCCCCGTCGGCGGCCTCCGTCGCGGCGGTGACGGCCGTGGCGGCGGCATCCCGGACCGTGGTCGCCTCGGTCAGTTCGGCCACCCGGTCCTCACGCACCTGGAGTCGCTGCTCCGCCAGTTCCAGTGCCTGCTTCGCCCTGGTCACCACAAGGGTGTGCTCGTCGATCCTGCGCTGGCGCTCACGGCCCTTCTCCAGGTCTGCGGCGGTCGATTGCGCCTCGGCACGTGCCTTCGGCTCCTGGCGGGTGACCTCGTCCTTCTCGGCACGCAGGCGTTCGAGGTCGGTGATCAGCTTCTGCGCCTGGTCGTAGGCGTACTCGGCGGTGCGGTGCTCGTCCTCGGCCACCGCCAGTTCATCGTCGGCCGCCTTGAGCTCCTTCGACGCCCTGCCACCCGGGGTGAAGTAGCGGGCCCGTTCGGCGGCGATACGGTCGACCAGGGTCGATGCCGCACCGATGTCGCCCTGGTCCCCCGCGGCGGGGTCGTCGACCCCGGTCTCCTCGGCCAGCGCCCGTTCCAGCGGTCCGAGGCCGGCGGCGGCCAGCTGGTCGAGACTCGCCCCCTGCTCCACCGTGAGGGCGTCCAGCAGGTCGGTGTCGACCTCGCCACGCAGGATCTCGGCGAAGCGGTCGGAGGCCTCACGTCCGGTGAGGCTCTCCGCGCGCGGCGAGCTGACCTGCAGTTCACACCGTCCGGTGCCCTTGTTGTAGGCCTTGGTGAGGTGCAGTTCCATGTCCCCGACGAGCATCTGCGCACTGATCGTGGTCGGCTCGTCGACGCCGACGTCCTTGAGCGCCTTGACCTCCCGCTTGCGTGAGCTGGTGGGCGTGTCGTCGAGCAGCAGCCGGATCGCGCGCAACAGGGTGGACTTGCCCACCTCGTTGGGCCCGTGGACCACGAGCACCCCGTTGTCCGGGAACTCCACGTGGGCGTGCTCGACCCCCGCCACATGCGACAGGGTCAGTGACCTGATTTTCAGCATCGTCTTGTTCCTAGCTCCCCTTCTGTGCGCTGAGCCGGTAGAGCAGGCGAAGCGCGTCCTGGGCGGTCTCGTCCTCGTGGGCACCGCGGTCGGCGAGGTGTCTCGCCGCCACTCCGACGACCCCCGGCCAGTCCGCGCCCACCAGCTCCTGGTCGCCCGGGACGACGTGCAGGTCCATCAGCCGTTGCCGTTCGTACAGTGCGGCGAACGCCGGACGCATCCGTTCCATCTCCTGGTCCAGCACCGCCGCGGTCGCCAGGTCGACGGTGCCGGTCAGCGCGTACTTCACCACGGTGGTGCGTTTCTCCTGCATCTCCTCGAGTCGGCCGATCCACTCCTCGACGTCCTGTGGACCGTTGATCTGGGCCGACAACGCCTGGAACCGCCAGCGCCCGGTGCGGATATCCTCGACCCCCACGGTGGACGCGGGCCGGCCGGCTACCGGGGTGATGTCCACGATCAGGGCGTGGCCCGAGCGGCCTTCACCGCCGCCGTCCTCCTCACGGAAGTCGGTGACCTCGGGGCTGCCGGAGTACCAGACGGTCCCGTCCTGGTGCAGGCACCCCACCGAATGGGTGTCGCCCAGGGCGAGGAAGTCGATGACCCCGTCACGGCAGGCCGCTGCGGCGGCGTCGACGTCGATGACCGCCGGGTCGCCGCCGGAGGTCCGCGACTGGGTCGCGCCGTGCCCCACGAGGATGCGCACCGCGCCCGGCTGCTTCTGCTCCAGCCCCCCGGCCTCCGCATCATCGCCGGTACCGGCGGAGCTGATTCCAGCGCCCGACCCGGACAGCGCGGAGGCCACCGGGTCGGCGCTCATGTACTTCGACAACAGAGGCGCGCCGAGGATCTCGGCAGGCACCACACCGTCCACCTCTTCCCCACCCCGGGCGACGGTACGCGGCCGGCTGTCGGTGAGGACCTGCACGGTCGGCGCGAGGTCGTCGAACTCCCGGGACCGGTAGACACTGGCTGCGTCGTAGGGGTCGTGGTTACCCGGCAGCAGGAACACCGGGACCGGGCTGCGCCGCAGGATGTCCACGGCCCGGCGCCACGTGACCGGGTCGACGAGGTTGTCGTCGAAGACGTCACCGGCCACGACCACGGCGGCGCAGCCACGCTCACCGGCGGTGACGAGCAGCCGCTCCACCGCGGCCAGACGTGCCTCCCGGTACCGGGGCCCCGCCTCGTCGCCGAGGAACCAACGGTCCATGCCCAGCTGCCAGTCGGAGGTGTGCATGAACCGGAACACGCCGTCCTCCGGCAGAGGGGGCAGGCCCACGGGTAACGCCGCTGTCTCAGTCATGGTCACCACTTCTATCATCCGGCCCGGACATCCACGGCTCGCGTTCGAACACCTTGCCCCCGGCTCCGCGCGGACCGTCCTGCCCGTAGGGCTCGCTGGGGTCGTCCAGGGCGGTGAGCGCCTCATAGCACCGGGTCAGCGTGTCGAGCACGCGGAGCTGGTCGGCGTTGTTCCAGCTGAACTTGCGCAGGGCACGGTCCCTGGCCTGTGTGTCCCCCAGCTCGAGGCCGAACTCCATCTCCAGCGGGCCCCAGGACGGGAGGGCCTCCGGGTCGCCCCAGAACTCCGTCGGTGTGTAGGTCGTCGTGTCCTCCTGCGACCCGTCGGAGCCGTCGGCTGCATGATCTTCCCCGCTGCCGCTGGCGGTGCCGTTGCCGTTGCCGTTGCCGTTGCACCCAGCCCACCCGGACGCCCCGGCGTCCCCGGAGCCGTCTGCCTTCCCCGTGTCCTCGTCCGACCAGCCCGTCGGGGGGCTGACCGCGCCTCCGGTCGCAGCAAGCAGCTCCTCCACGTCGACTCCGCGCCATGCGAGGAACTCCGCGGGGTCCTTGGAGAACCTCTCGGCGAGCGCGTAGGCCACGCAGACCCGGTGCTTGCAGAACTCCGCGAGGTCCGGGCAGGTGCAGAACGAGTCCATGTAGTGCTCGACGCCGAACAGCACACTGGCCACAGACGCCGTCGGACGCATGCCCGCCAGCAGCCGACGGACGTTGTCGGGCTGGTCGCTGCACTCGCCGATGACGAAGTCGACCTGCCGGCGCGTCAGCGGACGCCACCGGATCTGCACCTCGAAAGGTTCCAGCTGGGTACCGCTGACCAGGGCGTCGACCCGCCCGAGTTCGTACTCCATCCGGGTCGCGTGGCCGCCGCGGAAGTAGGTCCGCCCACGCGACAGCCGCGAGGAGTCGGCCTGCGCGGTGGCGGTACGCATGATCTCCTCGGCGGCCCACCCCTCCCTGGCACTCCGGGGTTCCTCGGCGCCCGTACCACGCCGAGCCCGTTTGCCGCCCGCGCCGCCCGCGCCGTCCGAACCGTCCGGCTGCACCGGTGACGTGGGGTCGGGCTGGCGGGCGCGTCCCGGCTTCTTCGTGGCGCCACGACCGCGGCTGAAGTCCGCGGACACCACGTTGTCGCCCCACTCGGGCTGGGGGATGCCGATCCTCTCCCTGGCCTTGCGACGTTCGTCCCAGCGGTTACTCATCGTTATCCCCGTTCCCTTCCCTCTCACCGGCGCGTCCGCGGGTGGCGGGCTCCGCCCTGTCGCTGCCGGCGGACGTCCTGTCCACGGTGGAGCGCCTGAGCATCCAGAGCTCGGCGAGGTCGCCGTCGTCCAGCTTCGCGATCCACCCCTCACCCGTGGTGACGATGTCTCCCGCCAGCTCACGTTTCGAACTCAGGATGTCGTTGATGCGTTCGTCCAGGGTACCCACGGAGACCAGCTTGTGGACGGTCACCTCGCGTCCCTGCCCGATCCGGTAGGCCCGGTCGGTGGCCTGGTCCTCGACCGCCGGGTTCCACCACCGGTCGATGTGCACCACCACGCTGGCGTGGGTCAGCGTGATGCCGGTCCCTCCGGCCCGTGTCGACAGGATCATCACCTTCGGCCCGTCGTCGGACTGGAAGCCGTCGACCATCCTCGTGCGCTCACCACGGCTGAGTCCGCCGTGCAGCACCGGGACACCACCGTCGGCGAGCTCACCGAAGTTGCGCTGCAGTTCCGGAGCGAGCATCGCCCCGAAGGACGGGAACTGGGTGAACACCAGCACCTTGCGGCCACTGGCGAGTGCCTCCTCCACGATCTCGAAGAGTCGCTCGACCTTCTTCGACCGGTGCCGTCCGTTCTTCATCAGCCCGGACCCGTCGCCGGTGAAGTGCGCCGGGTGGTTGCAGATCTGCTTGATGCGCACCAGGGCGCCGAGGATGATCCCGCTGCGACCCTTGCCCTTCGCCTCGGCGATCCGACGCTCCAGGCTCGAGGTGTACGCCTCGTAGAGCGCCGCCTGCTCCTCGGTCAGCGGCACCTGGTCGATGACCTCGTGCTTGTCCGGGAGGTTCAGCCCCACCGACTCGTCGTCCTTGACCCGGCGCAGGATGAAGGGTTCCACGAGCCTGCGCAACTGGTCGCGGCTGTCGTCGTTCTCCCCCTTCTCTGCCGGCATCGCCAACCGGTTCTGGAAGGCCTGGGCGCTGCCCAGGATCCCCGGGTTGCAGAAATTGAGGATCGAATGCAGCTCCGCCAGGCGGTTCTCCACCGGGGTACCGGTCAACGCCAGCCGGTGGCCGGCGGGGATCAGGCCCACCGCCCGACTCTGCGCGGTACCGGGGTTCTTGATGTTCTGCGCCTCATCGGCGACGACCCGGCCCCAGGTGAGCCGGCCGTAGCGCGCGGGGTTACGGGCCACGGTGCCGTAGGTCGTGAGCACGATGTCGTTGGACGTGGCGCGCTCCACGAAGTCCTTCTCGGCGACCTTCCGGGAACCGTGGTCGACCAGCACCGACAGCCCCGGGACATGGCGATCCACCTCCGAACGCCAGGTGTCGAGCACCGAGGTGGGCGCGATGACCAACGTCGGCCCCTCGACCTCGCCCGCCTCACGCTCCCACGCCAGCAGGCTCAGGACCTGCAGGGTCTTGCCCAGCCCCATGTCGTCGGCGAGGATGGCGCCGATGCGGTGCCGGAACATCCACACCAACCAGTTCAGGCCACGGCGCTGGTGGTCACGCAGCGTCGACTGCACCATGGCGGGGACCTCGACGATCTCCGGCGGGGCCAGGGCGGGACGCCCCTCGTCCTTCCACGGGTTCGGGAAGAAGGAACGGACGAGCCGGTCGAGCCAGCCTTCCGCGTCGACCGTGATCTCCTCCATCCCCGGGCCACCCTCGGACAGGGAGTCCAGCTCCGCGTCGACGAGGTCGACGAGGGTGAGCTGCGCACCGTCCGACCCGTCGCCGGACGCCGCGTCCGCCGCCTCCGCCGCCGCGTCCCGCAGCCTGGCGAAGTAGTTGCGCGCGGCGTTGAGGGAGTTGGTGTCGAGCCGGACGTAGCGCCCGTGAATCTCCACCATCGACGAGGCGCTGGTCATCAGCTCCTCCATCGTCTCGGCGCTGAGCTCCTCCCCGTCGACCGCGATCGACCAGTCGAACGACAGGACCTGGTCCAGGCCCATCTTCCCCGAGCCCGGCCCCTGACCGACAGGGGTGACCTTGACCCGCACGTCCGGTCGCACCCGCGACCACGCCCGCGGCACGAGGACCTCGATGCCGCTGGAGGACAGCGCCTGGACGCCCTCTCCCAGCAGGGTCTCCACCTGGGAGATGTCCAGCGCGAGGTAGACCACGCGGTCCTTCTCCGGTCGCCCGGTCAGCGACTCCGACGGCGGGAACCACAGCTTCGTGCGCAGCCACGCCTCCGCGGCCGAGGTGTACTCCCGCAGCTGCGGCCACGCCCGGTAGGCCTGGTCGAGCCCGGTGCGCAGGGACTGACGCACCGACCCGGTGGCCTCGGCTGCCTTGATCGGTTGGGCAGGCCCGTCATCCACCGACAACCTGACCTCCACGCGCCAACACGGCCCGGCCTCCTTGCCCGCCACCCGGTTGTGCCCGGGGGTCACCGCGCCGGCGAGACTGTCCGGTTCCTCCAGGGACAGCACCAGCCGGGTGGACGCCGCGCGGGCCGAGGCACGCCAGCCGTTCAACAGCTCGGCGACCGCCGAGTTGGCCCGCTTGTCGGCCTCCCCGGTGACCAACGAGTGGATGAAGTGGTTCTCCGGAAGTCCTCCGACCAGTTCCATGCGGTCCTGCAACAGCCGCACGCACATCCAGTGCACCAGTTCGTCGGCGGCACGCAGCAGCACGTCCGGCCCCCCGTTGAGGGTGAGCACAGCCGGTGCACCGGCCTGGAACTCGCGCACCACGCGGTTGTGGTCGCCGCTGGTGGACAGACACCAGGTGGGGAACCACCGGCCGTCGGCGAACTGCATCTTCATCATCACCCGGCCGGCGTGGACCGCCTCCAGGAGGAGCTCGTAGAGGCGGACGAACCACAGTGACTCCGGGCTCAGCCCCTCGTCCGAGCCCGCCGAACGCACGTGGCGCGACAACCCGCCGAGCACCTCCAGCGCCTGGTCGGGCGTGTAGCCCTGGGTGGGCAGGTCGAGCGCCAGCACCTTACCCTTCGGCGTCGCCACCTGCACCGGTTCCCGGCGGCGCAACGGGCGTGCCGTCATCAACGTGCGCAGCCGGTCCGGCAGGGCGCCCTCGGCGATCTCGGACGCGTCGACGACGGCGGCATGCCCCTCGACACGTTCGGCCCAGACGTGGAGGCCCTGGCCGTTGAGCCAGAGGAGATGAACCTGGTAGTCAGTCACTCCCCTTGTGTACCACGGGGCACGGACATGGAAACCACGCGCGCACCCGAACGGTCGAACAACGGGCATACCAGCGTGATCCTGGCAGAATCCTGGGGGGAACATTCGGGTTTTTTGGCTGTCCGGCTGGATATCACGGTGCGGACATGGAACCCTGATGGGGTGTCGCCTCCCCACGTAGTGGGGTGGCGCCTGCTAATTCTGAACGATCAACCGCTACCACCTACTGAGGAGGCCAACGGTGAGTGAACAAACCTGGTTCATTATCGCCATGGTGATCTATCTGGCTGTGATGCTCGGCATCGGAGTCTGGAGTTTCACCAAGACAGACAAGTACGAGGACTACGTGGTCGGAGGCCGCGGCCTCCACCCGTTCGTCGCCGCACTGTCCGCCGGCGCGTCCGACATGTCCGGCTGGCTGCTGATGGGTCTGCCCGGCGCACTGTTCATGTCAGGTTTCTCCGAGATCTGGATGGGCGTCGGGCTGCTGATCGGTTGCTGGCTGAACTGGAAGCTGGTCGCACCCCGGCTGCGTAGCTACACCGAGGTGTCGAACAACTCGATCACCGTGCCGTCGTTCTTCGAGAACCGCCTGCGCGACCACAGCCACACGCTGCGTGTGGTCGCGGGCATCATCATCCTGGTTTTCTTCGTCTTCTACGTGTCCTCCGGCATGGTCGCCGGCGGACGTTACTTCCAGTCCAGCTTCGACGGCGACTACCTCACCGGCCTGGCCATCATCGGTGCCGTCACCGTGGTGTACACCTTCGTCGGCGGCTTCCTCGCGGTGTCCTACACCGACGTGGTCCAGGGCTCGATGATGTTCCTGGCGCTGATCCTGGTGCCCGTCTTCGCGATCATCTCCCTGGACAACCCGGGGGACATCTTCACCTACCAGCTCGACAACGACTACGGGTCGATGGCCGACGGCGCGGTGAACGCCGTCGCGGCGAACTCGAACTTCTACAGCCTGTTCCAGTTCAACGACACGACCACCTGGGCCGCGTTCATCATCATCATCTCGAACCTCGCCTGGGGCCTCGGCTACTTCGGCCAGCCCCACATCGTGGTTCGCTTCATGGCCATGCGTAAGCCGTCCGACGCCGTCGCCGGCCGTCGCTGGGGCGTCAGCTGGATGTTCCTGTGCCTCATCGGCGCGGTGTTCATCGCCATGACCGCCCCGGTCTTCTTCGCCCAGACCCCGGAGGCCATGTTCTCCGACACGGCGAACTACGAGACCAACTTCCTGGACATGGCCAAGGTGCTCTTCCACCCGTTGGTCGCCGGCCTGATCCTCACGGCCGTGCTGGCCGCGATCATGTCCACGGTCTCCTCGCAGCTGCTCGTGGTCGCCTCCGCACTGGTGGAGGACATCTACGCGGGCATGATCAACAAGAACGCCTCGGACACGGTGCTGAAGAACCTGTCGCGTGCGATGGTCGTCATCGTGGCGATCATCGCCGCGCTCATCGCCCTGGATCCGGATTCCGCGATCCTCGGCCTGGTCGAGTTCGCCTGGGCCGGCTTCGGTGCAGCCTTCGGCCCGGTCATCGTCGCCTCGCTGTACTGGCGTCGACTCAACGCCCAGGGTGCGGCTGCCGGCATGATCGCCGGCGCGCTCGTCGCCTTCATCTGGGGTGGCCTGCCGCAGTTCGGTGTCATGGACAAGCCCTTCGGCCTGTACGAGATGATCCCGGGCGTGGCGCTGAACGTCATCCTGATGGTCACCGTCACCCTGGCCACCAAGGCCCCCTCCAAGGAGATCACCGACGAGTTCGACGAGGCCCTGCGCTTCGCCCAGCTCACCGTCGACAACGGCGACGCCGACCTCGAGGCCGCCCGTGCCAAGGTCGAGGCAGAGTCTGCCGAGGGCAAGCTCTAGCAGTGATCCACCCCGGGCACTGACCCGCGCCCCGCGCGGATCTGCCCCGGACGGGAACCTCCGGACCGGTCGGGGGAGTCTCTCTTCACCATGAGACTCCCCCGGCCGGTTTCGTCGTTCCCGCCGTTGTTCGTCGCCGGCGCCCTGCTGGCCGCCTGCGTGCTGGCCCCCTCCGGACGGGCGCAGGACGCCCCGGCGTCCGCCGACCGCGCGTCGGTGACGGCGGCGCTGGACGAGCTGCGCACCGTCCCGCGCCGCGTCCACGTGCTCGGCTACTCGCGCGAGCACTTCGGCGGGTGGTCGCAGCAGTACGGCGACGGGGTGGGGTGCAGCACCCGGCACCTCGTCCTGTTGGACGCCTTCGCCGACCACTCCCCCGGTACGCCCGGCTCCTGCCCCGTCGCGACGGGCGAGACCACCGACGTGTACACCGGTGGACCGCTGAGCCCGGGGGACGTGGAGATCGACCACGTGGTCCCCCTCTCCGCGGCGTGGGACCACGGCGCGTGGGGGTGGGAGCGCTCGACGCGCGTGGCCTTCGCCAACGACCGGGAGGTCAACCTGTTGGCGGTCTCCGGCGCGGCGAACCAGGCCAAGAGTGACGGGACGCTGGGTGAATGGCTCCCGCAGACGGCGAAAGCCGGCTCCCTCTCGGGAGCCGGCTGTGCCTATGCCGCGCGCTATCTCGTGGTGAGCCTGACCTACCGGCTCACCGTCAGTGCCGCGGACGCGGACGCGGCACGACGGGTGTGCGGTCTGTGACCGTCAGTCGCGCTTCGCGCCGCGGTTGCCGCGGAAGCTGCCGCGTCCACCGCGGTCGCCACGGTCGCGGTCGAAACGTCCGCCGCCGTTGCCACGGTCGTTCCGGCCGCGGTTGCCGCGGTCGTTACGGTCGTTGCGATCGTTACGGTCGCCGCGGGGACGCCCGCCGCCGCGGTTGCCACCACGGTCACCGCCGCGGTCGCCGTCCTGACGGGTACGCGCGGGGCGTCCGGCGGGGGCGCCGGGGTCCGGCTCGATGTTGATCAGCTTGCCGGAGATCCGGGTCTGGTCGAGGGACTCGAAGGTCTCGCGCGGCAGGTCGGCCGGCAGCTCCACCAGGGAGTGCTCGGAGAAGATGCTGATCCGGCCGAAGTCGCGGGAATTCATGTTCCCCTCGTTGGCCAGGGCGCCGACGATGGCTCCCGGGCGCACGCGCTGCCGGTGGCCGACGCCGATGCGGTAGACCGCGAGGGACTTGCCGTTACGGTCGGTGACCGTGGGCGCCTGCTTGTTGAAGCGCTCCTTGAACGGGCGGTGCACACCGGACTGGCCGTCGAAACCGTCACGGCGGTCGCCACGGTCCCCGCGGTCGTTGCGGTCACGACGCTCGCGACGCGGCGGCTCCTGGATCTCCTCCATCAGGAACGGCTCCTTGCCCTGGAGCTTGGCGGCCAGGGCCGCGGCGATCTCCGTGGGCTCGACGTCGTTCTCGGTGGCGTACTCGGCGATCAGGTCGCGGAAGGTCGCGACCTGCTTGCCCTTGAGCGACTCGGTGATCGAGGCGTGGAACTTCTTCTTGCGTGCCTCGTTGACCTGGTCGACGCCCGGCAGCTCGATCTCGTTGAGCTTGGACTTGGTGGCCCGCTCGATGTTCTTGAGCAGCCGACCCTCACGCGGGGTGACGAAGAGGATCGCGCGGCCGTGGCGACCGGCACGGCCGGTACGGCCGATGCGGTGCACGTAGGACTCGGTGTCGCGCGGGATGTCGTAGTTGAAGACGTGGGTGATGCGCTCCACGTCGAGACCACGGGCGGCGACGTCCGTGGCCACGAGGATGTCGAGGCGACCGTCCTTGAGCTGGTCGACGGTGCGCTCACGCTGGTTCTGCGGGATGTCACCGTTGATGGCGGCGGCGTCGAACCCGCGCTCACGCAGCTTCTCGGCGACCTCCTCTGTGTCGTTCTTCGTACGGACGAAGAGGATCATCGCGTCGAAGTCGGTGACCTCGAGGATGCTGGTCAGCGCGTTGAGCTTGTTGCGGTAGGTGACGTACAGGTAGTCCTGCTCGATGTTCTCCGCGGTGCGCTGCGTGGACTTCACCGTGATCTCGGCGGCGTCGTTCAGGTACTGCTTGGAGAGGCGACGGATCGCCGACGGCATGGTGGCCGAGAACAGGGCGACCTGGCGGTCGTCGGGAGTGTCGGACAGGATGCGCTCGACATCCTCCTGGAAGCCCATGTTGAGCATCTCGTCGGCCTCGTCGAGGACGAGGAAACGCAGACCGGACAGGTCGAGGCTGCCCTTGGCCAGGTGGTCGATCACACGACCGGGGGTGCCGACGACGACCTGGGCGCCACGGCGCAGGCCGGACAGCTGGGCACCGTAGGGTGCGCCACCGTAGATCGGCAGGACGCTCACGCCGCCGAGCTGCTTGGCGAAGGTCTCGAAGGAATCGGCGACCTGCAGGGCCAGCTCTCGCGTGGGGGCGAGAACCAGGACCTGCGGGGTGCGCTGGTTGGGGTCGAGGCGCGACAGCGCGGGCAGAGCGAAGGCAGCGGTCTTACCGGTACCGGTCTGCGCCAGACCCACGACGTCCCGACCCTCCATGAGGGTGGGGATGGTGGACGCCTGGATCGGCGACGGGGTCGTGAAGCCGACCCGTTCCACGGCCTCGAGGATCTTCGGCGGCAGGCCGAGGGTGTCGAAGCCGTTCTTCTCGTTTTCTGTTTGGATGTTCTTCTCGGTGACGTCCCCGTCCACAGTGCTCTCGGGAATCTCTGCGCCCACTTCGTCACCGAGGTCCGACGACCCCGTGACCGGGGAGGTGGCATCCTCGTGCAGATTCTCCTGAGGTACTGACGACTGGGAGGTTTCCGGCATATTTTCGTCGCCGGTTACGTTCTCAGTTTCAGACATTGACCTCACAGTACGTGGTCGGCGCCATAAAAGCGATTCGACCGGCCCGCGCTGTGATATAGGACTCCCCGATGGTTAGTATGTGAGTCCGTGAGTGACTCAAGCGCCCCCGTCCGGCAGGAACGCCAGCTCCGCCGCACGCTGACCCACCGGCACATCCACTTCATCGCACTGGGCTCCGCGATCGGCACCGGCCTGTTCTACGGTTCGTCCGGCGCCATCGGCGCCGCGGGCCCCGGCGTGGTGTTCGTCTACCTGCTCGGCGGCGCCGTGGTGTACTTCATGCTCCGGGCCCTGGGCGAGATGGCCGTCGCCGACCCCGCCCCCGGGTCCTTCGCCGAGTACTGCCGCCGGTACCTGGGCGGCTGGGCCGGCTACATCACCGGCTGGATGTACGCCTTCGAGATGATAATCGTGTGCCTGGCCGACCTCACGGCCATCACGGTGTACATGACCTTCTGGTTCCCCGACACCCCAGGCTGGGTGTGGGTGTCCGTGGCACTGCTGATCGTCGGCGCGGCGAACCTGGCCAGTGCGCGCTGGTACGGGGAGCTGGAGTTCTGGTTCACCTCGATCAAGGTCACGGCCGTGGTGGCGATGATCCTCGGCGGTGCGGCGATCCTGGTCTTCAACCTCGACACCGGCGGGTCCGCCGGATTCGACAACCTGTGGAACGACGGCGGCCTGTTCCCCAACGGCGTGACCGGCGTATTCAGCGCCCTGATCCTCGTGCTCTTCGCCTTCGGCGGCACCGAGATCATCGGGGTGACCGCCGGGGAGGCCGCCGACCACGAGAAGACGATCCCCAAGGCCGTCAACACCGTGCCGATGCGCATCCTGCTGTTCTACGTGCTGGCGATCCTGGTGATCGTGGCGGTGATCCCCTGGCGGCAGATCACCGGCGAGGAGTCCCCGTTCGTCCAGATCTTCAGCGACCTGGGTATCGGCTGGGCCGCGGCGGCCCTGAACGTCGTGGTGGTCTCCGCTGCGCTCTCGGCGATCAACTCCGACCTCTACGGCGCCGGACGCGTGGTCTTCGGCATGGCCCGCCAGGGCCTGTCCCCGCGGATCTTCGCGCGGCTGAACCACCGGGGCGTCCCGGTGACCACGATCGGGGTCATGCTGGTCGTCCTGCTGGTCGGTGTGGCCCTTCAGCTCGCCAGCAGCACCGCTGCGGAGATGTTCCAGAGCATCGCGGCGCTGGCCACCTTCGCCACCGTCTTCGTCTGGCTGATGATCCTGCTCGCCCACCTCGGCAGCCGCTACGGCAAGAACGCGGTGACGAAGGACGACGGCACTCCCCCGGCGTTCCCGGTCCCGCTGTGGCCGGTGGGCCAGTTCTTCGCCATCGGGGTGATTCTGCTCACCTTCGGGACGATGGTCTGGATGGACGAGTACCACTCCGCCCTCTGGGCGGGGGTGATCTTCCTTGTCGCGATGACCGCGCTCTACCCCCTCACCCGGCGCCGCGCGGCCGCCGCCGCGTCTGGTCCAGCGTCCGACTCCCCGCAGCGGGGGGATGACATCGGGGGCGAGTAGCCCTCCGTACGTCCGTTCCCTTACCTTTGTAGTGTCCTTCTACCCCCTTACCGGGGACCATCACGACCGCCCCCTAGGAGCTCCCACACCCATGAGTGCACCGGCCACCGATTCCCAGAGCGACTGGAACTCCCGCATCCTGCTTGCCGAGCAGATCCTCCCGCTCCTCTCCCGCCTGCACCGGGAGCACAACGTCGTCACGTCCGTCTTCGGTCGCCTGCTGATCAACGTGACCGGTGTCGACGTGATCAAGTCGCACCGTTACGCACGTCTGGTGACCGACCGTGAGCTGCCGCTGAGCTCCACCCTGCCGATCCTGCAGGAGCTGGTGGAGATGAACCTCGGCAGCGCGTCGATCGACCTGGGACGCCTGGCCACCGGCTACGAGGCCGAGGGCGAGTCCGCCGGCACACTGCGCGACTACCTCGAGCGTGAGCTCGCCGAGGTCGTCGGCGCCCACACCGAGAAGGATCCGACGGACGTCGTCCTGTACGGCTTCGGACGTATCGGACGCCTGCTCGCCCGCATCCTCATCGCCCGCGAAGCCGCCTACGGCGGCGTGCGTCTGCGCGCCATGGTCGTGCGACGCAACGGCGACGACGACCTGGAGAAGCGCGCCAGCCTGCTGCGTCGTGACTCGGTGCACGGCGCCTTCGACGGGACGATCTCCGTCGACCACGACAACGAGATCATCTGGGCCAACGGCACCCCGATCCAGGTCATCTACTCCAACGACCCGGCGTCCGTGGACTACACCTCCTACGGCATCGACAACGCGGTACTCGTCGACAACACCGGCCGCTGGCGCGACCGCGAGGGACTCTCCCAGCACCTCGCGGCCAACGGTGTGGCCAAGGTCCTGCTGACCGCGCCCGGCAAGGGCGACGTGCGCAACCTGGTCTACGGGATCAACCACGACGACATCACCGAGGACGACTCGGACCGCATCCTGTCCGCCGCGTCCTGCACCACCAACGCGATCACGCCGGTGCTCAAGGTGATCAACGACCGCTACGGCATCAGCCACGGCCACGTCGAGACGGTGCACTCGTTCACCAACGACCAGAACCTCATCGACAACTTCCACAAGGGTGACCGGCGCGGACGTGCCGCGGGTCTGAACATGGTCATCACCGAGACCGGCGCCGCCAAGGCCGTGGCCAAGGCGCTGCCGGAGCTCGGCGGAAAGCTCACCGGCAACGCCATCCGCGTCCCCACCCCGGAAGTCTCGATGGCGGTGCTGAACCTCAACCTCGACACCGAGACCACCCGCGACGAGGTCAACGACTACCTCCACAAGGTCGCCCTGCACTCGAACCTGCGTCAGCAGATCGACTACATCAAGTCCCCCGAGGTGGTCTCCACCGACTTCGTGGGCTCCACCCACGCCGGCATCGTCGACGGTCTCGCCACCATCGCCGAGGGCAGCAACCTGGTGGTCTACGTGTGGTACGACAACGAGTACGGCTACTCCAACCAGGTGATCCGCATCGTCGAGGAGATCGCCGGCGCGCGTCCGCGGGTGTTCCCCCAGCGTGTCGCACCGGCGGACCTCTACTGACCCCAGCACTCTTTTCGAACGAATGGTCGATTGACCACGGCCGGTCGCGGATTCATGTCCGCGGCCGGCCGTAGTGTTCCCGGCATGGAGAACACCACCACACCCACGACACCGTCCATCCACGTCCTGATGCGTCGACCGCTCAGTGCACTGAGGCCGGCACTGTCCGTCTCCCGTGCCGCCGAGCGGTGCGCCACGGTCCTGCGCCACCCGCGCAGCCGTATCCGCGTCTCCCCCGGCTGGACGGCCCCGTCCCTGCGCATCGCACTCCCCTCCGGCCCCGCACAGGTGTTCATGTCACGTCACCGGGTCTCCACCACCATGTGGCGCAGGCTCACGGGGGCCGGACCGGACGAGACCCCACCGCCGACACCCGTCCACCTGGTCACCCTGACCGCCAGGGCGGAGAAGTCGAACCTGACCGCGTCCGCCCGGAACATGACCACGGACGTGCACTCGCTGTTCCGTCGGACGCTCAGGTCCGACGCCGATGAGACCGGCGAGGGTGCCGAGGACGGCCAGGGCGGCCAGCTCGTCTGCGGCCACGTGCTCTGGGTGTCACAGGAGTCCTGCGGCGGGCCTGCCCGGACCGACGGGCTCATGGAGTGGACGTGGCACGCCCTCCTGAGCGGTGAACCCGGCCGCGCGTCAGCACCCGAACCCGGTCACGGCACCGCGGCCTGACCGTCCTCATCATCGTCTTCATCGTCTTCGTCGTCCTCTTCGTCGTCTTCCTCCCACAGGGTTTCCAGCGGAACCAGGAGAGCCTCCCAGTCCGGGGCCTGGACCTGCGCCAGGGCGAGGACGTCGAAGAGCCGGTCGAAGTCGGTGTACACGCCGAGGTCGAGGACCTCCTCGGACATCTCCGCGACGTTGCTGACCAGCCCACGGAACATGGCCTGGCGTTCCAACTCCGAGTACTCCTCGCCCACCGAGTCGCCGTCCCAGACGTCGGCGATTGCCTCGTCCATGAGGTCCTCGAACCCGTCGCCCAGGGAGATGAACTCGACGCGTGCCGTCGGTTCGGTCGACTCGCCGTCGAGGGTGACGACCAGCTCCGAGCTCTCCCCGATCTCCGCGGAGACACGGAGGGCGTCGACCGGGTCCTGCACGAACTCCAGGTCGACGATCCTGGAGTCCGTGCCGTCGATCAGGTCGCGGATCACGCCGACGACCTGGTCGGTCGCGATATGGCGGGCAACGGTGGCGACCGCCTCCTCGACAGAGAAGACAACACCCACCAGGGCTGCCTCGAACTCCTCGTCATCCTCGGCGACGTCGGCCATGGCGAGGAACACGTTCGCCGCCACCAGTCCGGCCGGAACCCCCTCCCCGATCTCCACGAACTGGATCTCGAGGTCCGAGGACACCGGGACGAAGACCGTCCCGTCATTCACCCTCGACTCAATGCCCTCGGCATCCAGCGACTCAGCAACATCCTCATAGAACCCCATGGTGGGCGCCTCCTCGGTACTTCCTCCGAATGATGTGCAGCTTGCGCAGGCTTCGCGCGGTCGGGCTGCCGGAACGACACCATGCTAGCCCAGTTGCCGCCACACGTCCCTGCCCACGGCCCCGCCCTCCTCGCCTCTCGCTTCGCCGCCCACCAGGAGTGGTTTCGTCCAGGTAACGGGCCCATCTCCGCGAGCCGTACGCGAAGCTACTGAAAACATACGCTCAGCTGGCAATATCGACACCTCCCCCACCACGGTCACGGAAACTGGTGTTGTAGTAGGGTGGAACGTCGAGATTGACCACATCATGAAATGAGGCGAGGACCTGCTGTGAACAGCACCAATTTCGGCCAAAATGAATGGCTGGTCGACCAGATGTACCAGCAGTTCAAGGAAGACCCCCAGTCCGTAGATCCGGAATGGCGGGAACTCTTCAACAAGCGGCCGGACAAGGTTGACCACGCATCGGGGACGACGTCCCCGAGCTCCACGACCTCCGAGAACGACGGCACGTCCGCCGACAAGGGGACCAAGACCGCCAAGGCTTCGACCGGACCGTCGAAGTCCGAGCCGAAGGCCGCGGCGAGCAGCACCGGCGGCTCCAAGCCCGGCAAGCCCGGTAAGCCCAAGGGCGCGGTGGCCCCGAAGAAGTCGCTTTCTGCATCGGTTAACCCGATTCCGGACCGCGTGGCTCCCCCGGCGCCCAAGGGCCCGGCCGAGGCACCCACCGCCGGCGAGCACCCCCTCAAGGGAGCACAGAAGTCCATCGCCAAGAACATGGACATCTCCCTGGAGATCCCGACCGCGACCACCGTGCGCGACATGCCCGCCAAGCTCATGTTCGAGAACCGCGCGATGGTCAACGACCACCTGATGTCCCGCGGTAAGGGCAAGATCAGCTTCACCCACATCATCGGCTGGGCGATGGTCAAGGCCGTCCAGGCCCACCCCTCGATGAACAACAACTACAAGCTCGTCGACGGCAAGCCCGTCCAGGTCACCCCCGAGCACGTCAACCTCGGCCTGGCCATCGACATGGTCAGCAAGAACGGTGCCCGCAACCTCGTGGTCGCCGCCATCCGCGAGTGCGAGACCCTGACCTTCGACGGTTTCGTCGAGGCCTACGAGGACATCGTCAGCCGTGCCCGTGTCGGCAAGCTGACGATGGACGACTTCAGCGGTGTGACGATCCAGCTCACCAACCCCGGTGGCATCGGCACCCGCCACTCCGTTCCGCGCCTGACCCGCGGGCAGGGCACCATCGTCGGCGTCGGCGCCATGGACTACCCGGCGGAGTTCGCCGGCGCGTCCGAGGACCGCCTGGCGGACATGGGTGTCGGCAAGCTCGTCACCATGACCTCCACCTACGACCACCGCATCATCCAGGGTGCGGAGTCCGGCGAGTTCCTGCGCGACATCAGCCGCCTGCTGATCAACGACGACTTCTGGGACGACCTGTTCGCCGCCATGGCCGTGCCCTACGCCCCCGTGCGCTGGAGCCAGGACCTGCCGAACATCGGCGTCGACAAGTCGACCCGCGTCATGCAGCTCATTGAGGCCTACCGCAGCCGTGGTCACCTGATCGCCGACATCGACCCGCTGCTGTGGACCCAGCCGGGTCTGCCGGTCCCCGACCACTCCGACCTGGAGATCGAGACCCACGGCCTGACCCTGTGGGACTACGACCGCAGCTTCAACGTGGGTGGGTTCGCCGGCCGCGAGAAGATGACCCTCCGCGAGGTGCTGGCCACGCTGCGCCGCGCCTACACGCTGAAGGTCGGCTCCGAGTACACCCACATCCTCGACCACGACGAGCGTCAGTGGCTCGAGGAGCAGATCGAGGGTGGCCAGCCCAAGCTGCCCAACCCCGAGCAGAAGTACCTCCTGCAGACCCTGAACTCCGCAGAGGCCTTCGAGAACTTCCTGCAGACCAAGTACATCGGCCAGAAGCGTTTCTCCCTCGAGGGTGCCGAGTCGCTGATCCCGCTGCTGGACGCCGCCGTGGACTCCGCCGCCGAGCAGGGTCTCGAAGAGGTCGTCATCGGCATGCCCCACCGTGGCCGCCTCAACGTGCTGGCCAACATCGTGGGCAAGCCGTACTCCAAGGTCTTCACCGAGTTCGAGGGCAACATCGAGCCGACCGTCGCCGGCGGCTCCGGTGACGTCAAGTACCACCTCGGCCAGACCGGCCAGTACACCCAGATGTTCGGTGACAACGACATCGACATCACCCTGACCGCGAACCCCTCGCACCTCGAGGCGGTCAACCCGGTCATGGAGGGTCTCGCACGCGCCCACCAGGACATCTCGACCAGCCAGGCCGAGCACCCGGTCATGCCGATCCTGATGCACGGCGACGCGGCCTTCACCGGCCTCGGCATCGTCCAGGAGACCATCAACCTCGCCCGCCTCGACGGCTACTCCGTCGGCGGCACGGTGCACGTCGTGGTCAACAACCAGATCGGGTTCACCACGACCCCGGACTCCGGTCGCTCGACCCACTACGTCACCGACCTGGCGAAGGGCTTCGACGCCCCGATCTTCCACGTCAACGGCGACGATCCCGAGGCAGTCGTCTGGGTCGCACGTCTGGCCGTCGAGTACCGTCGCCGCTTCGGCAAGGACGTCTTCATCGACCTGGTCTGCTACCGCCGCCGCGGTCACAACGAGTCCGACGACCCGTCGATGACCCAGCCGGAGATGTACGACCGCATCCACGACCGCTCCACCGTGCGCGCCCTCTACCACGACACCCTCGTGGGACGTGGCGAGCTGTCGGAGGAGGACGCCCAGCGCGCCGCCGACGACTTCCACGGCCAGCTGGAGACGGTCTTCAACCAGGTGCGCGAGGCCGAGAAGGGCACTGCCCCGGCCGAGCAGACCGGCATCGCCGGTTCCCAGGCCCTGACCCGTGGGCTGGACACCTCCGTCCCCCGCGAGGTCGTCGAGGCCGTCGGAGACGCCTTCACCGGCGTCCCGGAGGGCTTCAACGTCCACCAGCGCGTCAAGCCGGTCGTCAAGCGCCGTCAGGAGATGACCCGAAAGGGCGGCATCGACTGGGCCTTCGGCGAGCTGCTCGCCTTCTCCACCCTGGCCCAGGACGGACGTCTCGTGCGCCTGGCCGGTGAGGACTCCCTGCGAGGCACCTTCACCCAGCGCCACGCCGTGCTCTTCGACTCCGAGACCACCGAGGCCTACAGCCCGCTGGAGAAGCTCGCCGAGGAGTCCGGCAACGGCGGATCGTTCCGTGCCTACAACTCCCCGCTGACCGAGTTCGCCGGTCTCGGCTTCGAGTACGGCTACTCGGTGGGCAACATCGACGCCGTCGTCGCCTGGGAGGCCCAGTTCGGTGACTTCGTCAACGGTGGCCAGACCATCATCGACCAGTACATCGCCTCCGGTGAGGCGAAGTGGGGTCAGCTCTCCAGCGTCATCATGCTGCTGCCCCACGGTTACGAGGGACAGGGCCCGGACCACTCCAGCGCCCGTATCGAGCGGTTCCTGCAGATGGCCGCCGAGGGTTCGATGACCATCGCCCAGCCGTCCACCCCGGCGAACCACTTCCACCTGCTGCGTCGCCACGCCATGGGCACGATGCGTCGTCCGTTGGTGGTCTTCACCCCGAAGTCGATGCTGCGCAACAAGGCCGCGACCTCGCCGGTGGAGGACTTCACCGAGGTCAAGGGCTTCCGCTCCGTGCTCGACGACCCGCGCCTGGCGGACTCCGCCGCCACGCACGAGGAGATCACCACGGTCCTGTTCTGCTCGGGCAAGATCTACTACGACCTCGAGAAGAAGCGTCAGGAGGACGGTCGCGACGACGTCGCCATCGCCCGCATGGAGATGCTGCACCCGCTGCCGCACAACCGTGTCAAGGAGATCCTGGACCGGTACCCGAACGCCGAGTACCGCTGGGTCCAGGACGAGCCCGCCAACCAGGGCCCGTGGCCGTTCCTGGCCCTCAACCTGCCGGAGCGTATCGAGGGTCTGCGCCTGAAGCGCGTCTCCCGCCGCGCCCAGTCGTCCACGGCCACCGGCCTGGCCAAGGTCCACAAGCTTGAGCAGGAGCAGCTGCTCAACGAGGCGTTCGCGAAGTAGCGTTCTCACCCCACCCCGCCGTCGCCGGCCGGGGGCGGGGAAAAGCCGGAGGCCCGGCGGGAACCGAAAGGTTCCCGCCGGGCCTCCGGCATGTCCGGGCGGCTAGGAGCTGTCGGACGACTCCTCGGCGAGGTCGTCGTCGGACACCCCTCCGGCGACGTTGTTCAACGCCCGCCGGTCAGGACGGTCCAGCGCGGTCTTGCGGTAGACGGCGACGAAGTTCTGCGGCAGGGAGTCGTCGTCGCACGCCGCCACCTCACCGGGGTCGCTGGCCTGCAGATCCGTCGGCAGTGCCGAGAACATCGTCGAGTGGGCGATGTCGCGCCACTGCGAGGCGTCCGCACCCTCCTCCTGTGCCTCGGCGTAGAGCCCCCGCAGCTCCTCGCCCTTCGCCGGGTCGAGCTCGTCGAGCAGCTCGCCCACACAACCGATCACCACGCTGACCTCGCCGTTGTGCAGCTTGTCCAGCCGGTCACCCGTGGTCACGTCCCGGGCCTCGACCTCCCGGCCCGCCGCCTCGAAGGCACTGCGGTACCTGTCCTCCAGCCGGTGCTGGACGGTGTCGTCGGTGACCCCCAGGTACACCGGACCCGAGGTCTCCTCGCTCATGGCCACCGACGCGGGGCCGGTGACACCGCCTGCCGTGCAGGACGACACCCCTGCCGCCGCGACGAGGACCGACGCCGCGACCGCCGTACGGCGCGCGCCGGCGCGCGTCCACCGTCCGGCACGTGCCGTGTTCCCGTGAGTGCTCATGCGCCCGTCCTGTCCATCGTCTCGTCCGCCACCGGCCCAGCCTCTCACACCCATCTCACCACCACGCCACGAGATACACGCCCACCAGCGCCAGCCAGGGCACGATCCCCCACCACCGGGCACGGTCGGAGAGCAGCGCCCCGGCCGTGGCCACCACCGCCGCCACCGCATGGGGGATCCACAACGGGCTCCCCAGCACCGCGAGGATGAGCGCGACCCCGCACAGGCCACCGGCTATCAGACGTGACATGGTTTCCTTCCGCTCATTCGGCAGTAGCTCGACATCCGCACCAGAATACCTGCAGTGCGCGTCCCGGAAGAAGCCGTACAGGCCGGTTCAGGGCGCGGTCACAGGAAGCTGTGCCGTAACCTCTAGTTCCATGAACTCCACTGCGAACGCCGGCAGGAACCCCAGCCGGATCACCACACGGTTCTTCGCCGGCCGTCTCGCCGGGATGCTCCTGCTCGGCGCGGACGGCGAGTCGCTCGGACGCGTCCGTGACGTCGTGTTGACCATCCGCTCCACCCGCGCGGTCGCTCTCGGCATCGTCGCGGAGGTCGGCGCGAAACGCCGCATCTTCCTCCCCATGGGCCGCATCGCCTCGATCGACCCGAAGGAGGTCACCCTCAACACCAGCTCGGTGAGCCTGCGTCCCTTCCGTTCCCGTGCCGGTGAGATCTCGGTGATGGAGGATCTCGTCGGGGCGATGGTGCACACCGACGACCCGGAGTTCGGCCACCTGGCCGGACGGGCCGTGGAGATCTCCGACGTGGAGCTGGAACGCACCCGGACCCGTGAGTGGGAGCTCAGCCGGGTGGCCGTGTTCACCCGCGGACGACTGGGCCGGCGCACCACCCCGGCGGTCATCCCCTTCACCCACGTCCACGGTCTGTCCGCCTCGGGTACAGGGCCGGTCGACATGGACGCCGAGCTGATCGCCGAGTTCGCCACGATGCGCAACGCGGACGTCGCCCACGCCCTGCGCGACATGGACCGGGAACGCCGGCTGCGCGTCGCCGCCGAGCTCGACGACGAGCGTCTGGCCGACGTCATCGCCGAGCTGCCCGACGACGAGCAGACCGAGATCGTGGAGGTGCTCAACATCGAGCGCGCCGCGACGATCCTGGAGGAGATGGACCCCGACGACGCCGCCGATCTGCTCGGTGAACTGCCCGGGGACAAGGCCGACGTCCTGCTCGAGCTGATGGACCCGGAGGAGTCCGAGCCGGTGCGCCGTCTGATGAGCTTCTCCCCCGACACCGTCGGTGCGCTGATGACCTCCGACGCGATCATCCTCACCCCGCAGGCGACCGTCGCCGAGGCCCTGGCGCACGCCCGCAACCCCGAGGTGCCGTTGTCGTTGAGCTCGCTGATCTTCGTCGTCCGCCCACCGCAAGCCACCCCGACGGGGCGCTACCTGGGGTGCGTGCACCTGCAGAAGCTGCTGCGCGAACCGCCGTCGTCCCTGGTCGGCGGCATCCTCGACCTCGAGCTTCCGGCGCTGCACCCGGAGGACACCGAGGAGACCGCGGCGCGCTACTTCGCCACCTACAACCTGGTCTCCGCGCCGGTCCTCGACGAGGACTCCCACCTGCTCGGGGTCGTCGGCGTCGATGACCTGCTCGACCACCTGCTGCCGGAGAACTGGCGCGACGACGACTGGCGCAGCAACCGCCGGGCTGCCACCACCACCCCGTCCGCCTGACGAGAAAGAGACACCCCATGCCCGACAATTTCTCCCGGACCGACCTCGACACCCCGTCGACGGGGCCTCGTCGCCGCCTGTTCGCCTACAACGACGACGCGGTGGGCGTCGGCGCCGAGAAGGTCGCCCGTTTCCTCGGAACCGGCCGCTACCTGATGTGGCAGACGATCATCGTGATCGTCTGGATCTGCCTCAACGTCGGCGGCTTCTGGTGGAACTGGGACGTCTACCCGTTCATTCTGCTCAACCTGGCGTTCTCCACGCAGGCCGCCTATGCCGCACCGTTGATCCTGCTGGCCCAGAACCGGCAGGACGACCGTGACCGTGTGTCCCTGAACGAGGACCGCCGGCGAGCCGAGGAGACGAAGGCGGACACCGAGTTCCTCGCCCGTGAGCTCGCCGGACTGCGCATCGCCGTGGGCGAGAACGTGACCCGCGACTACCTGCGCCGCGAACTCGACGACCTCGGGGACGTGCTGCGCCGCATCGAGGACAAGCTGGAGGACCGTCGCAACGACGAACTGCCGGACGACAGGGACGAGACGGCCGCCGGCGGTCGCTGACCGCACACGGTGATTGGCCCTGAATCGGGGTGGGCGTATCATCGGGGTCAATGTCTACTGTCACTGAATCAGCAGTTCGCAGCGCCCTGGACACTGTCGAGGACCCGGAACTCAACAAGCCGATCACGGAACTCGGCATGGTCAAGTCCATCGACGTCGACGGCTCGTCCGTGGCCGTCGAGATCTACCTCACCATCGCCGGTTGCCCGATGAAGTCCACGCTCACCACGCGTACCCGCGAGGCCGCGGAGAGCGTGGAGGGGGTCGAGAGTGTCACGGTGGCCACGGACGTGATGAGTGACGAGCAACGTCGCGAACTCCGCACCCAGCTGCGCGGCGGTGTCTCCGAGCCGGTCATCCCCTTCGCCCAGCCGGAGTCGACGACCCGCGTCTTCGCCGTGGCCTCCGGCAAGGGCGGTGTCGGCAAGTCCTCGGTCACGGTGAACCTCGCGACCGCCCTGGCGCGGCGCGGGCTGAACGTCGGTGTCGTCGACGCCGACATCTACGGTCACTCGGTGCCGCACATGATGGGCTCGAACCACCGCCCGCACCAGGTCGACGACATGATCATCCCGCCGCAGGCGCACGGGGTGAAGATCATGTCCATCGGGCACTTCCTCGAGGGCAACTCGCCGGTGGTGTGGCGCGGGCCGATGCTGCACCGCGCGATCCAGCAGTTCCTGGCGGACGTCTTCTGGGGCGACCTGGACATCCTGCTGCTCGACCTCCCGCCGGGAACCGGCGACGTGGCGATCTCCGTCGCACAGCTCGTGCCGAACGCCGAACTGCTGATCGTGACGACGCCGCAGACGGCGGCCGCCGAGGTGGCCGAGCGTGCCGGGAGTATCTCGGAGCAGACCCGTCAGCGCATCGGCGGGGTCATCGAGAACATGAGCTGGATGGACATGCCTGACGGCAGCCGGATGGACATCTTCGGCACCGGTGGCGGCCAGGTCGTGGCGGACCGGTTGAGCCAGCTCACTGGCGGGGAGGTTCCCCTCATGGGGCAGATCCCGCTGGACCCGAACCTGCGCATCGGCGGCGACCTCGGCAACCCGATCGCCATCTCCGAGCCGGACTCGGCCGCGGGCAAGGCACTCGGCGCGATCGCCGACAAGCTCTCCACCCGCCGGCAGTCCCTGGCCGGGCGTCAGCTGAACCTCGGGGTCGCCGGGCAGTAGCCGACCACGACACGTCTCAGGCGCCTCACCTTGCCGGGTGAGGCGCCTGAACTGTCTGGCCTACAAGTGTGTTGTCCTACATCGTGTCGTCGTAGCTTCCGGAGCGTCCCCAGTCCCGGGACTGACCGACCTCGTCCTGCTGGGGCAGCTCCACCCGGGGCTCCTCCCCGCCCACGGCCCCTGCCGAGCCGCCGTCCGCCTGAGGATCCGCCGCCCCCGCATCCGGAGCACCCACGGCGGGGTCTGCAGCGGGCTCTGCGGGAACCTCCGTGGGACGCGGCGGGTTCTTCGGGGCCTGCCCCGAGATCCGCGACCCGGTCCCCCGGAAAGCGCCGGTGACGTCCTTCGCCGAGGACTCCAGGTCCGTGAGGAAGCTGTCGTCGTCGTCCAGCAGCGTCTTGGTGATGAATCCCCGGGCGCCCATCTGCCGCACGCTGTTGAGCTGCGACAGCGGCTTGCGGAACTCCTCGAAGTCCTCCCCGAAGTCCTGGTCGAGTTCCTTGCGCGCGTCGGCGATGGCGTTGCGAGCGGCGAGCAGCAGGGCGCGGACGTCCGTGATCAGTCGCGGCAGGCGCTCGGGCCCGACGACGATAATGCCCACGACGACAATGATGAGGATCTCAACCCACCCGACGCTGGAGAACACCTGCCACGCCTCTCTCTCGGATCACTCGGTACTGACAACATCTCGATCCTAGCCCTCCCCCTGCTGACGCGGCGACTTCGAGCGGCCATTGGCCGTCCATCCCGTCGTGCGGCGCTGCACCTTGCGCGCGGCGGCCGCCATCCGGCCGGTCAGGCTGTCCGGCCGGCGGCACCCGTCGATGCCCACCGGGTCATGCTCCGCCGCCGCGTCCTGCTCCCCGGGGCCGGTGCCGTCGCAGTCGTCGGGGATGCGCGCCAGACGGCTCATCAGGCTGCCCGAGACGTGGATCTCGTCCATCGGGATGCTGCCCCGCAGTCGCTCGGCGGCCTGGCGTTGAGCCCTGACCTCCTCACGGCATTCCCCGCAGTGCACCAGGTGAATCCGGGCCCGGTGTTCGGCGCCGCGGGTCAATTCCCCGTCGACCAGCGCCGCAACGACCTCTGGGGTCAGATGACCGACATCTGACAGTCGCCCGACTTCCGACATGACTGGGACCTCCTCGTCGGCCTCGCACCTACCGTGCGCCGTCCGGCATCAACGGACTCAATGGCTTCGTTGCCATCGATGATAGCGCTAAGACTGCGGCACGTAGCTGAGTTCGCCGGCGGAGCGCTCCAGACTGGCCCTCAGCTGGGTCCGCGCCCGGTGGATGCGTGAGCGGACCGTGCCCATCTTCAACCCGAGGGTGTCGGCGATCTCCTCGTAGGTCATGTCGAGACCGTCACACAGGATCACCGCGACGCGGAACTCCGCGCTGAGATCGTCCAACGCCCGCTCCAGGGCCGGGTCGAGGTTGCTCATCTCGAAGGCCCGCTCCGGCCCGAGCCGGGTGCCCTCCACGCGGTCGTAGTCGTCCGGCAGGGCCTCCATCCGGATCGTACCGCGGTGGCGGACCATGTCCAGGAAGAGGTTCGTGGTGATCCGGTGCAGCCACCCGGAGAACGTGCCTGGACGGTAGGACTTCAGCGACCGGAACGCCCTCATGAAGGTGTCCTGCGTGAGATCCTCGGCGTCCTGCCGGTCACCGCTGAGCCGGTAGGCCAACCGGTAGACGCTGTCCGCGTGCTCCTGCACCAGCTCGCTCCAGCTCGGCATGTCGCCCTCACCGCGGTCGAAGGCGTCGGTCGCCCCGGTGGTGCCGGGGTCTGCTGCGGTGTTCATGATATCCATCCTCACGCACGTGCATTGCCACGGAGTACCTGGTCGCTTCGGTTTTCCTGTGAGGTTAAGGCGGACTCACCAAGAGGACCAGGCAGCAATTGACTTCGTCGTTAAATATATCGGTTACCTACCCTCGGTGGCAATACCGCTGCGGCACCCCTCCAGGCACAATGTTCACACTGGTATCCACGGTTCCCACGTTGTCCGCGAGCTGTGGCGACTCGCCGGGGGCGGTCACCGCCAGGACTCCCCGACACACCTACAGTTACAGCCGTGAACGCAGAATCCAGCTCCGCCCTCGACGCCGTCCGCGACTACGTCAACAGCACGGCCGCCACCGACGAGACACTCGACGCCGCCCGCGATTCGGCGAACGAGTACGGGCTGCTCACTCCGGACGCCATGACCGGCGAGTTCCTCACGTTCCTGGCGGCGCAGGTCACCAGCACCTCCCCCACGGCCGTGGTCATGTCCCCCGCCTACGGGGTGATCGGCCTGCACCTGTTCGCCGGGCTGCCCGGCGGGGGCCACGTCACCTGCATCGACCCCGAGGTCCAACACCAGGCGTTGGCACGCTCGGCGTTCAACGCCGCCGGGGTGCGCTCCAACGCGTACCGGTTCCTGCCCTCCGCCCCCCTGGTGGGCGTGTCGCGGCTGGCGACCTCCTCCTACGACATCATCGTCTCGCAGTCGGCCGTGGAGCACCTCACGGCAACGGTGGACGCCGCGCTGCCGGTCCTGCGCCCCGGCGGCATCCTGGTCCTGCTGGACTCCCTGCTGGACGGTTCCCTGGGCGACCCGGAGAACTCGGACCGGCAGACCCGCGCCGCCGCCGACGCCGAGGAACACCTGCGTTCCCTCGACGACGTCACCGTGGCCCGTCTGCCCCTGGGCGCCGGGTGCACCGTGATCACCACACACGCCGCACGGTAGTCCGGACGGCGGCGACGGTGGAGACGATTCCACGGCCCCGACTTTGCTAACGGTGGTATACAGGGATGCCGTGAACCGCTACAGACCTGAACTACACGTCACCGCGGAAGTCGGCGTTCTCGAGGCCCCAGCCGGAGCCCTGAGCCGGGGAGAGTCCCTCCATGTCTTCCACCAGTTCCGGCCACGACCTGACGCCGGTGCCCGGTGGGCCCACCAGGTCGCCTCCGGGATCCCCTACGGCTGGGACGTGTGCGACGACGTCCTCATCCCCCGCGACGACGAGATCGACTGCCTCGCCGGGTCCGCCGTGCCGGTGGACGACGGGGTGGAGCTCTTCTTCGTGACCACCACCGCCGCTGCCGACGCCGCGGGCGCCGCCGATGCCGCAGATGCCGCGCCGTCGTCCCTGCAGTCCAACGTCGTCGCCCACGGCCGCCGTGGGGCACGGGACTTCACCCTCCAGCGCGCACGCATCGCCGACCTGGCGTCCGCCACGACCGAGGTGTCGGACGACCCCAGCGTGGTCTCCCCCTTCGTCGAGCGCCTCGGCGCCGTCGACGTCGACGACTCCGCCTTCCCCGTCCACAACCTCGCCACCCCGTCGGTGGTGCGCCGGGGCGAGGGGTGGACGATGCTCGCCCTCGACCTCGTCGACGACGAGGACGCCCGCATCGTGGTGCTGGACTCCCCCGACCGCCAGTCCTGGACGGTACGCGGCGAGCTCACCTTCGTCGGCGAGTCCGTCCCCGAGGGACGCCCCTACGCCCCGCGCATCACGCTGATGACGGACCTGGGCACGGGCCAGGACCGGGTGGTCCTGTTCATCACCTACCCGGACGACAGCCTGGCCGTGGGCACGGACGGAGCGGCCGGCACGAAGTCCGGCGAGACGACCGGCTACATCGTCGGAGACCTCGACGGGACCACGTTCCGCACCGCCACGGACTTCCAGGTCCTCGACCACGGCCACGACTTCACCCGGCCCCGCCTGGTGCACGGCACCCGACCGGTGCTCTCCGGACTCGTGGGGGCCTTCCCGCACAGCGAGGACGGCGATGAGCCGGTGACGTGGGCGAACTGCCTGTCGGTGCCGCGCTTCCTCAGCCTGCGTGACGGACACCTCTACCAGGACGTGATCGGACTCCCCACCGCGGTCCGCTCCTACACCGACCGTGCGGCGGTCTACACCGCCCAGCTGTCGGTGGAGAGCGGTTCGGCCACCGTCGACGTGCTGGACACCGAGGGCAACGTCCTGCTCGGCATCACCCACTCCGGTGAGGAGGTCTCGGTCACCCGCGACGGTGACACCCGGTCGGCCCCGCTCGCCGACGCCGACAGCGACACACTGACCATCTTCGTCGACGGCCCGGTCTGTGAGGTCTTCGCCGACGGCGGGCTGGTCTCACTGACCACCGCGCTGACCGGTCCCGGTTCCTTCGACCGGTTCGCCGTACGTGCCACCGGTGGCGCCAGGGTGCTGTCGGCGATGGAGTCGTTGGGACGCCAGCTGCAGCGTCAGCTCGCCCACCTGGACGACCCGGAGGAGCAGGAGAAGCTCATCCGCGAGGCCGTGCTGGCCGACCGTGACCTCGCCGCAGGGGTCGACCCCGGCGAATAGGCCCCGGAGCCGACCCCCTCGACTCAGCCGAGTTGCGGGTCGCGCTTCAGACGGGTGATCGCCGCGCGGGCGGTCACCGTCATCGTCTCGGGCAACCCGGCGATCCGCTCGGCGAGCACCTTGGGGTGGATGTGGCGGGCGGACGGGCTCATGCCGATCTGCGCGGCGATGGACGCCTGGTCGAGGTTCATCTCGAACTCCACGTTCTGCGGCTCCCCCACCGGCACCAGGTGCCCGGACGCCTGGGTGATCATCCGCTCGACCTTCCCCTCCTCGACATCGATGATGCCCAGTGGTTCACGCAGTTCGGCGAGGTGCCCGGCGTCCGCGGTCAACACCACCACCTGCCCCTCCGGGGACAGGACGCGGGCGAACTCGGCGGCGTTACGCGGGGCGAAGATCACCGTCACCGCGTCGACGACGCCGTCGCGCAACGGCAGACGTGACCAGGCGTCGGCCACGACGGCACCGATGCGCGGGTGGCAGGACGCCAGCCGCTTGGCCGCCGGCACGGACACGTCGATGCCCACACCCCGGGAGTTCACGATGGAGTCCAGCGTGTGCGACAGGTAGTAGCCGGTGCCCGCACCGATCTCCACGACGGAGGGGTGCGCGTCGTCGGCGACCCCGGCGTCGTCGAGGGCGTGGCCGACGTTGTCGGTGATCGCCTCGACGAAGGGGGCGAAGTGTCCGCCGGACAGGAAGGTCTCGCGTGCCTGGATCATCTCGGCGTCGTCGCCGGAGTAACGCAGGCCCGCGCCACCGGCGAGGGTGACGTACCCCTGGCGGGCCACGTCGTAGTTGTGGCCGGAGTCGGACACCAGGGTCTTCCACGCGTCGTCACCGGCGCGCAACAGGGTGCCGTCCACCGGGTCGGCGAGCAGGTCGATGACATCAGAGAGCACGGGTGCGAGGTCTCCCCTCGGTTGCGGGACTAGTCAGAAACGGGACTGGGAAGCACCGGGTCGGCTACTTCCGGAACCACTCTACAAGAGTCCTGGCCGCGAACCCGGAGCTACCCCGGTCCACCTCGCCACGGACAGACTCGGACCACGACGGGCCCGTGGTGTCGAGCACCGTGCAGGGCACACCGGCGGCGAAACGTCGCAGGAACAGCGGCGCCACCAGGGCCTCCGGCCCGTCGGAGGCCACCGTGACGTCGGCGTCGCGGGTGCTGACCTTCTTCTCCAGGTGCGTCGGCGACGGCAGCGGCCACCACCGTTCACCGACACGGGCGCCACGCAGCGTGACGCGCCGGACGGCCTGGGCGTCGCGCGGGTCACCGCTGACGGCACCGGTGAGCTCCCCGAGCGCCGACTTCGACGCCGTGGTGAGCGCGCCGACGACGACCACGCGGCGCGGCCGGTAGCGCTGGACGCCGTAGGCCACCGCGTCGGCGGCCGCCAGCCGCCGGCACACCTCCGCGCGTTCCGCGGCCCCGCTGAACCCGGGGATCTGCGTGGTCGTGCCGTTGACGTGCTCGATGACGGCCTTCGCCCGCCCGGGGACGGACGCCGGCGCACTGTAGCCGTGCACGGGGACCAGGCCGACGACCTTCTTCGGCCCCTTGAGCTCGGCGAGGGCACGGATCACCGCGGGCACGGTGGCCCCGCCGACGAGCAGGACGTCCGGACGCTCGTCGGTGAGGTCTCCCTCGGCGGCCGCCGGGTCCCAGAACATCTCGACCAGCCCGACCTCGTCCTCACCGTCCGGGTCGTTGACGCTGGTCCCTGCCGAGGCGGTGGCCAGCAGGCCGCCGAACCCCTTGCGCTGCAGCCAACCGCGCCCGTGGGTCTTCACCCGGGTGCCCGGCACGTCGCCGAGCACGGCCTTGGCCTTGCGTCGCCACCACACCGAGGTCGCGGTCGGCGAGGGCACCGCGTCGATGTCACGGGCCATCATGGTCGCCGCTCCGAGCACCCGACCGCGGTGCACCGCGTCCTCCACCCGCTTGACCATGGCGACATCGCCACCGTCGGAACCGTTACCGTCGGAACCGCTGACATCGCTGACGTCGAGGTGCACGGAACGCACCTCCGCCGCGGCGTCCTTCCTGGTCACGACCATGGACCGGCCGCCCAACACGATGCCCATGGCGAGGTTGCGCAGGTTCTGGACCGTGGCGGTCCGGGGCACCCGGATCTGGACGGTGTGGCGCTTGGCGCGCACCGGGTGGGCGTCGATCAGCGTGCTGAGCCGGCGGCTGAGCACGGCTCCGGCGGCCCGCCAGCCGTCGTCGCCGAGGCGTGGCTCATCGGCCAGTTCGGCGAGGTCGGTCAACGCGGTGGGTTCAGCGGGCACACGGACCTCCCAGACCCCGTCCGCGGCAAGGTCCGCGGCGAGGTCCGCTGTGGACTTCTCGTCGACCAGCACCCGGCAGTCGACCACGTCGCTGCCGGTCACCGTGGTACCGACGGTGATCTCCGGGGTGGGACGAGGTAGGTTCGGGATCCTCTTCACAGGAGCTTCTCCTCGGTTTCGTGGTCGGTGGCCTGGGTATCACCCGGGGCGGTCCCCAGGTCGGACCGGAGGTCGGCGATCGTGGCGTCCCGCTCGGCGAGCTGGGCGGTGAGCCCCTCGATCCGCAGGGCGGCGTCCCGCTTGCCTGCCAGTCGCTCGGCCCGGGTGCTTCCCGGTGCCGCCGGTTCACGGTCGAAGACCACGAGCACGAGGTAGACCAGCACCAGGCCCGCGAGCAGGGCGGCGATGACGGTGATGAGCAGGTACATGGCAGCCGAGGTTACCCGAGATCCCCGGTGGCCCCGGCCTGCTTCTCCAGGTCCTGGAGCTCCCGGAGCAACCGGGCACGCTTCTCCTCCAGTTCCTCGACCTGCCCCTGGTGGGCGGCCACGCAGTACGCCACGGCCTCCTCCGGGGAGTCGGTGACCAGGAACAGGTCCGGATCACCTTCCGAGATCATGCCCTCGTCGACCAGCCGTGAGGTGATCCAGTCGACCAGGCCGCTCCAGAAGTCGCAGCCGAGCAACACGATCGGGAACTGGCGGACCTTGCCGGTCTGCACCATCACCAGGGCCTCGAAGAGTTCGTCGAGGGTGCCGAATCCGCCCGGCAGGCAGATGAAGGCCTGGGCGTACTTCAGGAACATCATCTTGCGCACGAAGAAGTAGCGGAAGTTCAGGCCCAGGTTCACCCAGGAGTTCAGTCCCTGTTCGTGGGGCAGTTCTATACCCAGCCCCACGGACAGTCCACCACTCTCGGCGGCACCCCGGTTCGGTGCCTCCATCAGCCCCGGACCGCCACCGGTGATCACGGCGTAGCCGGCCTCGTTGAGGCGGCGACCCAGTTCACACCCCGTGGCGTAGTAGGGGTGGTCCTCGGCGACGCGTGCGGAACCCCACACCGTCACGGCCTTGGGGAGTTCGGCCAGCGCCCCGAAGCCCTCCACGAACTCCGACTGGATGCGCATGACCCGCCACGGGTCGGCGTGCAGCCAGTCGGTGTTCGGCTGCTCGTCGAGGAGACGCTGGTCGGTCGTGGACCGCGGGTAGGGGGTGTTCGGGTAGACCCCGTCGATGCCCCGTCGCACCACCGGTCCCTGGAACGTGAACGGCTGGGGATTCTCTCTGCTCACCGTGCTTACCGTGCCTTTCGTGTCAGGTAGTCGATCAACTGGTCACTCACCGTCTCGATCATCTCCACCGGGCAGTTCTCCTGCGGGGTGTGGCACAGTCCGGGGTCGCCCGGTCCGAAGTTCACCGCGGGGATCCCCAGCGAGGAGAACCGGGCGACGTCGGTCCAGCCGTACTTGGCGCGGACGTTGCCACCCGTGGCGTCCACCAGGGCGAGCGCCGCGGGCTGGCTGAGCCCGGGCAGCGCACCCGGCGCGAGGTCGTCGACCTCGACGCTGAAGCCCTCGGCCGGGGCGTCCGGCGTCCCCACACCGAGGACGTCGAGGGTGTGGGCGAGCGCCTGCTCGCCGGAGCGATCCGGGGCGAAGCGGAAGTTGACGAACATCCACGCCTCATCGGGGATGGTGTTCGTGGCGACCCCGGACTCCAGGTGGACCACGTTGAGGCCCTCACGGTAGGTGCAGCCGTCGATGGTGACGTCGCGGGGGGTGTAGTCGCTGATGCGTGCGATGACCCCGCAGAGCCGGTGGGCGGCGTTGTCGCCCAGCCACGCGCGCGCCGAGTGCGCGCGCGTGCCGTGGGCGGTCACCCGCAGCCGCAGCGTCCCCTGGCACCCGGCCTCGATGACCGCGCCGGACGGCTCGCCCAGCAGGGCGACGTCGCCGACCAGCCACTCGGGGTGGGCGGTGACGAGGTGGCCCAGCCCGTTGTAGCGGGTGGCGACCTCCTCCCCCTCGTAGAGCACCAGGGTGAGGTCGTGGGCCAGCTCCGGCGAGCCGGCCAGCGTCGCGAAGGCGTGCAGGTAGACCGCGTCGCCGGACTTCATGTCCACCGAGCCGAGCCCGTGGATGGCGTCGCGGCCCTCCCCGTCCGCCCGGCGCACCGAGGGGACGTTGTCCGCCACCGGGACGGTGTCGATGTGCCCGGCCAAGATGACGCGGGTGGGCCGGCCCCGGTTCGTCCGTGCGACCAGGGTGTTGCCGTTGCGGTCCACGGTGACGTGGTCGTGTTGGGCGGCGAGTTCGCCCAGCACCCGCTCCAGCGCGTCGGCGATGTCCTTCTCCTCGTGGGAGACGCTGGGGATGTCGACGAGCGCCCGGGTCAGCTCCACCGGGGAGCCGGTCAGGCCGGACAGGGTCAGTTCGGTGGGATGGTCGTTGACGGGGGGAGTCGAATTGTTCATCGTGCCCTCACTCTAACGACCTGTGCCGGAAACCGTCTGCCCAGTGTGCGAGAATTTGAACCTATGAGTACACAGCACGCCGGTTCCCCCGCCGGCCAACCCTCCGATCCGCAGGGGGCCGACCCGGCCGAGGCCGGAAACAGGGATCTCGGGCACAGCCTGAAGGTCCGGCACCTCACGATGATGGGACTGGGCTCCGCCGTCGGCGCCGGTCTCTTCCTCGGCACCGGGGTGGGCATCAAGGCGGCCGGGCCGGCCGTCCTGCTGTCCTACATCGTCGCCGGCATCATCGTGGTGTTCGTGATGCGCATGCTCGGCGAGCTCGCCGCGGCACGTCCGGCCTCGGGCACCTTCGCCACCTACGCGAAGATGGCCCTCGGCCCCTGGGCGGGGTTCTCCACCGGCTGGTTGTACTGGTTCATGCTCATCATGGTGATGGGCACCGAGATCACCGGTGCCGGGGCGATCATGGGCAACTGGTTCGGCGTGGACGGCTGGATCCCCGGGCTGATCTGCGTGGTGCTGTTCACCGTGATCAACCTGGCCTCGGTGCGTGGCTTCGGTGAGTTCGAGTACTGGTTCTCCTTCGTCAAGGTCGCCGTCATCGTCTTCTTCCTGGTCGTCGGCGCGCTGCTGATCTTCGGCCTGCTGCCCGGCCACGAGGCGGTGGGCGTCGACAACTTCACGCCCTTCGCCCCCTACGGCATCTCCGGCATCGCCGCCGGTCTGCTCGCCGTCGCCTTCGCCTTCGGCGGTATCGAGATCGTGACGATCGCCGCCGCGGAGTCGGAGAAGCCCAGCGAGGCGATCACCGCCGCGGTGCGTGCCGTGGTGTGGCGCATCTCGGTGTTCTACCTGGGTTCGATCCTGGTGATCGTCGCCCTGCTGAACGTCTCCACCCTCGACGAGGCCGACAGTGCCGCGGACTCCCCGTTCACCCGGGTGCTGGCCATGGCGGACGTCCCCGGCGTGGTCGGGTTCATGGAGGCGATCATCGTGCTGGCGCTGCTGTCGGCGTTCAACGCGCAGATCTACGCGACCTCCCGGCTGACCTTCTCCTTCGCCCACCAGGGCAACGCCCCGAAGATGTTCCGCAAGGTCTCCGCGCAGAAGGTGCCGACCGCCGCGGTGGTCTGCTCCCTGGTCTTCGCCTTCGTCTCCGTCGGCCTGCAGGTCTGGGGCCCGGACAACCTGATCAACATCCTGTTCAACGCCGTGGGCGGTTGCCTGCTGGTGATCTGGTTCATCATCGTGCTCAGCGAGCTGCGGCTGCGACCGCAGCTGGAGGCCGAGGGCAGCCTGAAGGTGCGCATGTGGGCCTGGCCCGTGCTGCCGATCATCACGCTGGTGGCCCTGGTCGGCCTGGCGGTGCTGATGCTCTTCGACGAGACCGCCCGCGACCAGGTGGTCACCGTGGCCATCGCGTTCACCGCGGTCAGCCTGCTGGGGCTCTACGTCACCCGCCACCACGCGCGCACGGAGGCCAGGGAGGCTGAGGAAGCCGCCGCCGGCGCCTAGCGGCACACCGGGTACCGGCCGTGCGCCCACCCGGGTCCGGGTAGACTGACTCACCATGACTGCCGCTTACGGAACCGGAATCGCGACACTGACCGCAGACGACACCGTCCTGGACGTGTGGTACCCCGAGTTCGGCCTCGGGGCCGCACCGGGTGCCCCCCTGGACCTGACCCACCTCGAGGGCGAGGACGCCGACCGCGGCGTCCGGCGCACCGTGGTCTCCACCGTCATCGACGACCTGGACGCCACCCCCACCGACACCGCCGACGTCTACCTGCGTCTGCACCTGATCTCCGGACGTGAGATCCGCCCGCACGGTTGCAACCTGGAGGGCATCTTCGGCAAGCTCGCCAACGTGGTGTGGACGAACTTCGGCCCCTGCGCCGTCGACGGCTTCGAGGCCACCCGCGCCCGCCTGAGCCGCCACGGCCGGGTCACCGTGCTGTCCGTGGACAAGTTCCCGCGCATGGTCGACTACGTGGTGCCGTCCGGGGTGCGCATCGGCGACGCCGACCGTGTCCGCCTCGGCGCCCACCTCGCCGAGGGCACCACCGTGATGCACGAGGGCTTCGTGAACTTCAACGCCGGCACCCTGGGCTCCTCGATGGTCGAGGGCCGTGTCTCCGGCGGCGTCGTCGTCGGCGACGGCTCCGACGTGGGCGGCGGTGCCTCGATCATGGGCACCCTGTCCGGCGGCGGCAAGGCCGTGATCTCCGTGGGTGAGCGCTGCCTGCTCGGCGCCAACTCCGGGCTGGGCATCTCCCTCGGCGACGACTGCGTGGTCGAGGCCGGCATGTACGTGACCTTCGGCACCAAGGCCGTGGTCTCCGGCGACGTCGCCTCCGCCCTCGGCGTCGAGGACGGCGCCACCGTGAAGGCCTCCGAACTCTCCGGTGTCTCCAACGTGCTCTTCCGCCGCAACTCCGTGTCCGGCGCGGTCGAGGCCGTGGCCCGTCGCAGCGGTTCGGTGGAGCTCAACGAGGACCTCCACAAGAACTAGACCGGGGGCTCGCGCCCGCTCTCCTCCCTCTCCCCGCTCTCCTCCCTCCTCCAGGGCCGTCGGCGGCCCGGAAAGCTCTCCTCTCCCCATGGGACTCCCCGCAGCCTCACCTGCCCTCCTGCTCCCCACCCTCACCCGCCCCCGATGAGCGCGGCGGCCACCGTCCTGCGGCTGAGCACCCGCGGGCTCCGCGCACACCTCGGTCGCCTGCTGCTCACGGTGCTGGCGGTGGTGCTCTCCACCGCGTTCATCTCCGGCACCGCCGTGCTGTCCGGGGTGCTCGACGACTCCGTCGACCGCCTGCTCTCCCCCGGCCACGGCCGCGCCGAGGTCGTGGTGCTGCCCGGCGACGGTCACCTCGTCCTGCCCGACGACATCCCCGACCGCCTGCAGGACGACCCGCTGGTCGACCGGCTCACCGTGCTGGACCGGCGCAGCGTGGTGCTCACCCGCGGCGGCGCGGACAACGGGACGACCGTCGACACCGGCGGCGTCCCGGTGCGCCCGGGCCCCTGGCACGACGCGTCCACCGCCCTGGACCCGGACACCCGGATCGTCGAGGGCACGGAACCCGCCCCCGGCGAGGTCGCCCTCGGTGCCGACGTCGCCGCCACCGCCGGACTCGACGTCGGTGACGAACTCACCGTCAGCCACGCCGCCGGCGACCTGCAGGTCACCGTCGCCGGGCTCTACCACAGCGACGGTGACGGCGGCGGCGCAGACGGTGCCGTCCGCCTGGCCCTCAACGAGGACGACTACCGCAGCGAACTCGCCGCCGACGGACTCCCGGGCCTCGGCCTCACCGTCGCCGGGGGCAGGTCCGCCGGCGACGTCGCCGAGAAGCTGGACGGGGAGCTCTCCGGCCAGGACGACTCTCCCTCGGTGCGCACCGCCGAGGCCCTGGCCGCCCAGGAACGCTCGCCCGCCACGTCCGGCCTGGCGTTCCTGCGCTACACCCTGGCGGTGTTCGGTGCACTGGCCCTGGTCGTCGGCATGTTCATCATCGCCAACACCTTCGCGATGACCGTCGGTCAACGCCTACGCGACTTCGCTCTGCTGCGCGGCCTGGGCATGTCGCGGATGCAGGTCGGCGTCTCGGTGCTCGCCGAGGCCGTCGTGATCGGCGTGCTCGGCTCCGTGCTCGGCGTGCTGGCCGGCGCCGGCGCGGTCGTCGCCGGGCTCTGGGCGACCGCGAAGGTGACCTCCGGACTGCCGCTGCCCGAGCCTGCCGAGGTCGCGTCCTCACCGGGTGCCGCGACGGCCCTGGTGCCGTTGGTGCTGGGTACGGTCACCACCGTGGTCTCCGCGTGGGGACCTGCCCGACGTGCCGCGGTCGCCTCCCCCACCGTCGCCGACGCGCAGGACGTCGCGACGCCGTTGGTCCGGCGCACCATCGTCGGCGGCGTCCTCGCCGTGCTCGGTGCCGCGGCGACGGTGCTGGCCGTGGTGACCGGGGACTGGGACTGGGGCACCAGCGTGCGCGGCGGCCTCTGCGCGGCGGGGCTCCTGGCCGTGCTGCTGGGCACCTACCTGCTCTCCCCGGGGGTCTCCACCGTGGTCGTCCCGGTGCTGGGACGCTGCCTCGTGGGGGTACTCGACCTCGTCCCGGGGCGTCCTTTCCGCGCCCCCGGCGGACTCGCGGTCCGCAACGCCGGACGCACCCCGCGCCGCACCGCCGGCACCGCCTTCGCCCTCACCCTGGGCCTGTGCCTGGTGACGGTGACCGGGATGACCGGAGCGTCCACCGCGGCGTCGATGCGTGAGGTCATCGACACCGAGGTCACCGCCGACCGGGTCGTCGCCGCCCCGGGCGGGGCCGTCGATGTCCCCGTGCCCGGAGAGGCGGTGAGCGCGGTCCGCGACACCGACGGGGTGGGCTCCACCTTCACCGTGGCCAAGGCGTTGGCCATGGTCGGCGACCCGTCGCAGCACGACGGCGGCACCCTCCCCCTGGTCACCGTGAGCAACGGCGACCCCGCCGGCGTCCTGGACGTCGGCGGGGTCCACGGCGACCTCGACCTGGGCCGCGAGGACGGTGTCACGATGTCGGCGTCCTACGCCGCCGACAACGGCTGGCAGGTCGGTGACATGGTGCCGGTCGCCGCGCCCGGGCAAGGCCGCTCGGTGACCATGCCGCTCAAGGGCACCTACGAGGGGTCCCGGGTGCTCGGCGACGTCGTCGTCGGGGCGAGCGCCTACTGGCGGCTCGCACCGGGCGCGCAGGGACGCGGCGGTCACCGCGTCCTCGCCCTCTTCGTCGCCGGCGACGGCTCGACCGGTCCCGACGAGCTGGACACCCGGCTCGCCACGACCCTGGCCACCACCCCGGCCACCGACGTCCTCACCCCGGACGAGTACGCCGGCGAACAGTCCCCGCTGATCGACCGGGTGATCATGGCCGTCTACGCCCTGCTCGCCCTCGCCGTCGCGGTGGCGGTGCTCGGTGTGGTCAACACCCTGGCGTTGTCCGTGGTGGAACGTCGCGCCGAGATCGGTGTGCTGCGGGCCGTGGGGGTCACCCGTGGGCAGGTCCGGCGCATGGTGGTCGTCGAGTCGCTGCAGACCACCCTCTACGGGGCGGTGCCGGGCGTGCTGCTCGGGCTGGGTGCCGGGTGGGCGGTGCTCACCGTGCTCTCGGACGTGGGACTGTCGGTGCTCAGCGTGCCCTGGGGCCTGCTGGGGGCCGTCCTCGGCGGGTCCGTGGTGCTCGGCGTCTGCGCCGCCGTAGCCCCGGCCGTGCGCGCGGCCCGGGTGCCACCGCTGGACGCCGTCGAACCGCGGTAGGAGCCGTCGGCACGACCTGTCGAGGCAGCAACCCCGCAGGCTGGTCGGACCAGCCTGCGGGGTTGCTGCCTGAAAGCGGGTGCTTCCGCCTGGGCGGTCTACTCCGCCTGCCCGGCGAGGCGACGCGCGGCGGTGACGATCTGCTCGTCGGTGGCGGTCAGCCCGATACGCACGTGCTCGGCGCCGGAGGGACCGTAGAACTCGCCCGGGGCGACCAGGATGCCGAGCCCGGCGAGCCGGTCCACGGTCTCGCGGCACGGTCGGCCTTCGGTGGCCCAAAGGTACAGGCCGGCCTCGGAGTAGTCGATGCGCAGCCCGGCGACCTCGACCGCTGCGGACAGCAGTTCGCGACGCTTGCGGTAGCGCTCCTTCTGCAGGATCTCCTGGCCGTCGTCCTCGAAGGCTGCCACGCTGGCGGCCTGGATCGGGCCGGGCATCATCAGCCCGGCGTTCTTGCGCACGCTGAGCAGCTCGGCGATCAGGTCACGGTCGCCGGCGAGGAACCCGGAGCGGTAGGACGCCAGGTTCGAGGTCTTCGACAACGAGTGCACCGCGATGAGGTTGGTGTGGTCACCGTCGCAGACACGCGGATCCAGCACGGAGACCGGCGCACCATCGTCTCCGGACTCGGCACTGTTCCAGCCGAGGCCGAGGTAGCACTCGTCGGACACCACGACCACGTCGCGTTCACGGGCGAACTCCACGACCTTGCGCAGGTGCTCGACACCGAGCACCTTGCCGTGCGGGTTGGCCGGGGAGTTGATGAAGATCATCGCCGGGGCCTGCGGGCCCAGCGCCACGAGCGAGTCGCTGCGCAGCACCTCGGCACCGGCCAGCTTCGCGCCGACCTCGTAGGTCGGGTAGGCCAGCTCCGGGATGACCACGGTCTGCCCGGGTGTGACACCCAGCAGGAACGGCAGCCAGGCGATGGCCTCCTTGGTGCCCACCACGGGCAGGACGGCATCCTCCCCGACACCGGTGACGCCGAAGCGCCGGCCCACGGCCGCGACGATCGCCGCGCGCAGGGCCGGGGTGCCGACGGTCTGCGGGTACCCCGGTGCCCCGGCACTCTCCGCCAGGGCCAGCTGGATCGACGGGGCGACCTCGTCCACCGGGGTGCCCACCGACAGGTCGACCATGCCGTCGGGGTACGCCGCGGCGGTGGCTTTGGCGTCGGCCAGCGAGTCCCAGGGAAAATCCGGGAGTTCTGCGGAGAGCGTTCGGCGGGTGCTGCGCGGCATGCGGTTTCCTCTGGCTGTGGTGGTTTCTGCTTGTCCGGTGCTAGTCCTGGTTCTGCGGCGGGAGGTTCGTGATGCCCTCCACGTCGAAGTCCTGCGGGCCGAGCTTGGCGGCTCCGCCCGGGTCACCCAGGTCGTCGAAGAAGGCGACGTTGTAGTCGATGTAGTCCTCCCACTCGTCCGGCAGGTCGTCTTCGTAGAAGATCGCCTCGGTCGGGCACACCGGTTCGCAGGCGCCGCAGTCCACACATTCGTCGGGGTGGATGTACAGCGAACGCTTGCCCTCGTAGATGCAGTCGACGGGGCATTCTTCCACGCACGCCCGGTCCATCACATCCACACACGGCTGCGCGATCACGTAGGTCATCTCGTTGTCACCTTCTGGAGTTCGTCACTGTCAAGGATTCTCGGGGTCTTGTCTCTTGGTCTAGCTCGGTGGGTCCCGGAGTCACCGGGTCCCGGTGGCCCGCACCTGTGAGGTGTGCGCACCGCAGTCGTGGCTGCTGCACAGCCGTTCGTCGAAAGTGATCATCTCACTTCAACCGCAGTAATGCCCAACCACCCCCGGCCGCCCCCAGTGCGAGCAGCAGGACCGCCCACACGGTACCGCCGAGGGGCGTGTCTCCGCCGGTCCCCGGGAGCACCGGCCAGAACAGCAGGACGCTGTACGTCGCCAGCCACACCCACAACGGTGTCGCGGCGACCCGACGGTTGTCGGTCCACAGCATCGCCGTCCTGACCAGCACGAAGTTGAACCATGGTGCGGCGACGACCGGCCAGGGGAACGGGATCGAGACCTCACCGACGGTGATCTTCGACCCCAGGTACAGCGCCGACAACAGGGTGGCGACGACCGCGCCGACGCACAGCCAGACGATCCCCGCCACCCGTTCGGAGCGTGAGGTGTCACGACGGACCTGCGAGCGCTCCGGGTCTCCCCAGTGCGGCTCGGCGGTGCGGGACGTGTCCGTCCCGTCCTGTGCGCCCATCGCTCTCACCTCCCTTCGGCAAATAGACAGTCTAGTCTGTCCACTGTCTCCTGCGAAACACCGCCCCGCGCCGGAAATTCCCGGGCGAGGGTGTAGCTCTCGGTGTCCAGCAGCGGCTGGGCGATGAGGTTCGACAGGCAGTAGGCGACCGTCCCGGCATGACCTGCACGCCCGGTGCGGGGCCGGTCGTTGACGTCGCTGACGGAACCGTCGGCGACCCAGATCTGCGTGGCGTGGGCCGCCATGGCCCGACGCTTCGCCGCCAGGTCCTCCCCGCTGCCCTCGACCCTCGCGTCCACCACGCGGGCCGGGACGGTGGCCAGCTCCCCGGGCTCGGGACGCCGCCAACCCTGCGGCGGCTCACCCTGGGAGTCGAGGTCGCGCAGGCCCTCCTCGACCCGCTCACGTTCCTGGGCGGTCCAGTAGATCCGCGACGGCACCCACCTGCCGCCGTGAGCGTCCTGAGCGTCCTGAGCCGCCTGGTCGGCAGCGGTGTGGGTGATCTCGTGGGCACGGATGTGGTCGGGGTGGCCGTAGCCACCGTCCGGGCCGTAGGTGACGACCACGTGGGGACGCAGCTCGTCGAAGATCTCGGCGAGCTGGTCGACGGCCGTCTGCCCGGAGTTGACGAATGCACGCGGGTGCTCCGCGGCCGGGGTTCCGACCATGCCGGAGTCACGCCAGCGCCCCGGGCCGCCGAGGAACCGGGGGCGTCCGAGCCCCAGTTCACCGAGGGCCCGCTGGAGTTCGGCGATGCGGTATCCGCCGAGGATGTCGTAGCCGTCGGCGACGATGTCGGCGTACTTCTCGCCGATCACCTCGCCCTCCTCCCCCAAGGTGCAGGTCACCACGGAAACGTCGGCGCCACGGCGCACCCAGTTAGCCAACGCCAGGCCACCCCAGATGGATTCGTCGTCGGGGTGGGCGTGGACGGCGAGCACGCGCAGTCCGGCGAGATCGCCGTCCCCGCGCGCTTCTTCGGTTGTCACGTCAGTCATCGTCTGCCTCATTCGTGGTGTCCGCCTCGTCGTCGGAGGCGGCGTCGGACTGCTGGCTGGCGCGGAACCACTCCGGGATGCTCACGAAGGGGCCGGTGCTCTGCCCGACCGGCCAGTCCGCGACGCGGCCTGCGGGGCCGGCCAGCTCGGCCGCGCGGCCCACAACCACGGAGTCGCCCATCAACGGCAGCGAGAGCGCCAGGTTGGAGAGGTACCCGGAGACCTGGGTGTCCGAACCGTCGTCCAGCAGCGTGTCGAGTTCGGGGTCGCAGATCCCGGAGACGTTCGACGCCCGGGCGGTCAGCTCGCTGTCGCCGGGAGCCGGGCTGGTGGTGGTCGGTTCGGAGGTCTCAGAAGACTCAGAAGACTCAGAGGACTCAGAGGAGTCAGAGGAGTCGGTGGCTGCCGGGTCCTCCGTGCTCTCCGGGGTCTCCGGGGATTCCGGCAGCTCGGACTCGGTGGGCAGGGAGCGCGACGGCGACATCACGGGCCGGTCGGCGTCGTCGCAGGCGAAGGAGCTGCGCAGGTCGGTGCGCGAGCGGTCCCGGTCCTGCCACACCAGCACCGCATCGACCTCGCCGCGTGGAAGGAAGGCGGAGAACAGGTCGGACGCGGACGGGGTGACCACCGTCGCGGGAATGCCCGCGGAGGTCAGCTGGTCGGCGACCCGGCGGGCGGCCTCGACGGCCTCGTCGTCCAGGGTGTCCGCGGCGATGCGCAGGGGGTCGGCGTCGCTCGCCCCGACGGCCTCCGTCGCGTCCACGTCGCCGGCGCCTCCGCCGTACGCGCCGATGACCCCGGCGGGCGCCGTGGCGTCCGGCGCGCCGGTGACCAGGCGTGAGACCTGGTCAGCATCGATGCTGCCCAGCAGCGCGCGCCGCGCCGCGGCCGACTCCAGGCGACCGGAGGCCACGTTGGGCACCAGGTCGAGCCGGGTGTCCAGGTCCACGGTCCTGGCGCCCACCGTCGGCACGGAGTCCACGGACTCGGAGGTCACCGCCCCGCTACGGGTCGTCAGCATCTGGTACTGCCCCGCGCGCAGCATCTGCGTGGAGGTGTTCAGGTCGGCCGACTCGGAGAAGACCACCCGGTCGGTGCGTGCCGGGGACTCGCCCCAGTAACGGGTGTTGCGCTCCAGGACCAGGTTGCCGCGCGAGGGGTCGAACTGGCGCACGGTGTACACCCCGCCGGACGCCGCGGGCAACGACCCCAGCAAGGTGGTGAAGTTGCGGCCCTCGGCCCCGTAGATGTGGCTGGGCAGCAGGTGTGCGAACAGTTCGCGCCAGTCCTGCTGCGGACGGGTGAAGGACACCGTCACCGTGCTGCCGCCGGCGGACACGGCGACGTCGTCGACGTCCCCGTACCCGGCGGTGTCGGTGGTCCCCGGCATGGTCACGACCTGCTGCCACAGGTAGTGGAAGTCCGTGCCGCTGATGGGCGTGCCGTCGGACCACTGGGCCTCGCTGGCCAGGGTGTAGCGCACCTCGGTGGGTGCGTCCTCCTCGCCGGCCGTGACCTCGGCCGCGTCGAGCAGGTCGGTGTTGAGCACGGTGCGGTCGCCGTCCTCGCCGACGGTGAAGGCGCTCGGCAGGGTGAGGTCGGCGACCGTCGATGTCAGCATCGACCGCGACCCGACCAGGTGCGGGTTCAGGTCCGCGGGGATGCGGTCCACACCCACGGTGATGGTGCGCAGTTCCTCGGGCACGGAGGACGCCCCGGTGTCGCCGTCTCCCCCGCCGTCGGCGGCGTCGCCGGCCTCGGTGTCGGGGTCGTTGGCTTCCTCGACCGTCGGCGCGTCACCGGGGTTCGCCTGACAGGCGGACAGGACGAGACCGCAGGCCGCGAGGGCAGCTACGACCGACGGAAGCCGCCGCCGGGGACGACTGATCTTGTTCACCTGGCGACGGCTCCTCATGTACGTGGCTGCGACTGTGCCGGAACGGCCTACTTGTTGCGGGCCTTCATGCGCGACAGCGCACGGGCACGCTCGGTGGCGCCGAGGATGACCTTGCGCACGCGGATGTTCTCCGGGGTGACCTCCACGCACTCGTCGCCGCCACAGAACTCCATGGCCTCGTCGAGGGTGAGGTTGCGCGCCTTGGCGAGCGTCACGGTGGCGTCCGCGGTGGCGGAACGCATGTTCGTGAGCTTCTTCTCCTTGGTGATGTTGATGTCCATGTCCTCGTCGCGGTTGTTCTGCCCGACGACCATGCCCTCGTAGGTCTGGGTGCCGGGCTCGACGAAGAACTCACCACGGTCGCCGAGCTGGGTCAGCGCGTAGGCGGTGATCTGACCGGTGCGGTCGGAGACCAGGGAGCCGTTGGGACGGTCCTTGATCTCGCCGGCCCAACCCTCGTAGCCGGCCGAGTAGTGGTTGGCGATGCCGGTGCCGCGGGTCTCGGTCATGAAGATGGTGCGGAAACCGATCAGACCACGGGACGGGACGGTGAAGTTCATCCGGATCCAGCCGGTACCGGTGTTGTCCATGCCCTCCATGCGGCCCTTGCGGGCGGCCATGAGCTGGGTCACGGCACCGAGGTGCTCCTCGGGCACGTCGATGATCATGTGCTCGTAGGGCTCCTGGAGCTTGCCGTCCACGGTCCGGGTGACCACCTGGGGCTTGCCCACGGTCAGCTCGAAACCTTCGCGGCGCATGGTCTCCACCAGGACGGACAGGGCCATCTCGCCACGGCCCTGGACCTCCCAGGCGTCGGGACGCTCGGTGGGCAGCACGCGGATGGAGACGTTACCGATGAGCTCCTGGTCCAGACGGGCCTTGACGACGCGGGCGGTGAGCTTGTCGCCGCCGCCACGGCCGGCCATCGGGGAGGTGTTGACACCGATGGTCATCGAGATCGCGGGCTCGTCCACGGTGATGCGCGGCAGGGCGACCGGGTGCTCGGGGTCGGCGAGGGTGTCGCCGATCATGATGTCCTCGATGCCGGAGATCGCGGCGATGTCGCCGGCGATGACCTCCTCGGCGGGGACGCGCGAGACGCCGACGGTGCGCAGCAGCTCGGCGATCTTGGCGGTCTTGGTGTGCTCGACGCCGTCGGCGTCGTAGTGGATCCAGGCGACCTGCTGACCCTTGCGGATCGTGCCGGCGAAGACACGGATCAGGCCGATGCGGCCCAGGAAGGAGCTGGAGTCCAGGTTCGTGACGTGGGCCTGCAGCGGGGCCTCGATGTCTGCGGACGGCTCCGGGAGCACGTCGTAGAGGACGTCGAAGAGGGCCTGCAGGTCCTCGGCCTCCGGCACGTTGCCGTTGCCGGGGTTCTCGGTGGAGGCCTTGCCGGCGCGGCCGGAGGCGTAGAGCACGGGCAGGTCGAGGAGGGTCTCGGCGGCGGCCGCGGCCTCCTCGTCGTCCAGTGCGGAGGCGAGCTCGAGCAGGAGGTCCTGCGCCTCGGTGACGACCTCGTCGATCCGGGCGTCCGGACGGTCGGTCTTGTTCACGCAGATCATGACCGGCATCTTGGCCTCGAGGGCCTTGCCGAGCACGAAACGGGTCTGGGGCAGCGGGCCCTCAGAGGCGTCGATCAGCAGGACGACACCGTCGACCATGGACAGGGCACGCTCGACCTCGCCACCGAAGTCGGCGTGGCCGGGGGTGTCGATGACGTTGATGACCAGGTCACCGCCGTCCTTACCAAGGCCGGCACGGCGGATCGCCGTGTTCTTGGCCAGGATGGTGATGCCCTTCTCCTTCTCCAGGTCCCCCGAATCCATGACACGGTCCTCGACCTCGCCGTGGGCATCGAAGACCCCGGACTGACGCAGCATGGCGTCGACGAGGGTGGTCTTGCCGTGGTCAACGTGGGCGACGATGGCGACATTGCGGAATTCAGTCAGTGACACAGATCCTTCAGCTTCCTAATTGAGAATGAGTCGAGGTCGGCGGGCCCGGAGGACGACTCGGGGTTCAACGACGGTCCAGGGTACTCGACAGCTCCCTGTTTTCTCTCATCGAGACTATCGTGTGCTGCTCTCCGGCGCGCGGTGAACGCCTGTCACTGCTATGGTAGGCAAAACCGACACTTGGTCCGGCCTGTTACGCATGTTACGGTTGGGGCTCATGTGACGTTTGATGTTCCCGGCGACCGCAGCGTACGGGGCACCATTCCAGACCACCGAGAGGCTGACAGTGCTACCCCAGCTACCCCAGCTCACCCAGCTCACCCAGCTCACCCGCCCCGCCCGCCCGGCCCGGGCAGGACGCACCAATCGCGCCGGACGCCCCACGCGCCGCGTGGCGCGCACCGTCGTCGCCGTCCTGACCGCCGCCGCGGCGTCCGCCGGCATGTCGCTCGCCGCCGCCCCGGCGGCGCAGGCCGCCCCCACGATCCCGGGACTGCCCGGGCTCCCGGCCATGCCGGACCTGCCGCTCGACAACCTCGGCCGGCCCACCCCCGAACTCCTGGCGCAGATCGAGGACGTCGCCAACCGGCCCGAGATCCCCGAAGAGGTCTCCGGTGTCCTCAAGCGCGTCGTCAGCTTCTTCCGCGGCGACGGTGAACCCGGTGTGGGCCTGCCCGAGGACGCCCCCGGCTTCACCCAGTTCGGCTGGCCGACACTCGCCCAGAACTGCATCGGCGGCGACAGCAACGCCGTCGGCCTGGCCATGGGCGTGCCCGGCCCCGCGGAGCTGCCCCTCCCCGGCGTCCCCGCCGGACAGATCTCCTTCGTCTTCACCGCCCTGGGCACCGGACCCGTCGCCGAGCACCAGAACGACGGCATGCGCGTGCACTGGGTCAACATCGACAACGGCCGCGTGGGCCAGACCCCCCTCGGCTTCGGCGGGATCAACCCCGACGGCCCCGCCACCATCAACGGCCTGGCGGACACCGGCCCCGGCAACGTCCTCACCCTGCTCGAGGGCGGCGTGACCACCGACGAGGAGGGCGCCCAGGGCAACTGCACCTTCCTGCCCACCGCCGGTATCTTCAACGTCCGCTGACCCACCACCGGCCACCCCCGGAGCCGAGATGAGCGACCTGCACCCGCCCAAGGTCGAGACCTTCGACCTCGTCAACGACACCAACACCGACCCCAAGGGCTTCCTGCGCGCCGTGGACCACTGGTCGCGGACCGACGGCATGCTGTACATGGCCCGTCCCGCCGACCACCCCCGCTTCGGTTACCTCGAGAGCTGGCTCATCCCGGAGCTCGACCTGCGGGTCAACCGATTCCACTTCCGGAAGGGCGAGGGCGGACGCTTCGACGGCCAGGACCTCTACGTCGACATCGCCCTGGTCGAGGACGCCGGCGACACCTGGCACACCACCGACCTCTACGTCGACCTGGTGACCTACGCCGGTCGCAAATGGGAGGTGCTCGACCTCGAGGAGCTCGGCGACGCCCTGCTCGCCGGGCACGTCGACGCCGCCGCGGCGTCCCGCGCACTGCACTCCTCGCAACGCCTCATCAACGGCATGCTCGACGCCGGCGGCGTGGAAGCGTGGCTCGACGGGGTGGGTTTTCCCCTCCACTGGGCCACTGACGTGCAGCTCGCCGCCCCCTGCGACAGCGCTACGTGAACTTGCACTGACGCTCCAGCAGCCTGACAGCTTCCCCCAAGAACGCAGTCGTAGATTGATGTCAGTGCCACCGAGAAGGTGGCCGAGCGACACGGACCCCACCGGAAGGACACCTCGTATACGGCAGCTGAGCATTCTCCTCTTGAAACGTCAGCAGTGCACCCCCGGCCCTTTCGGTCCGGGGGTTCACTGTGTCCGGGGCCGGGTGTTCGCCCCTGGCGCCTGGCTCAGCGCCTTTCTAACCGCCTACTTCAGGATCTGGCGGCCCATCACCATGCGGCACACCTGGTTGGTGCCTTCGTAGATCTGGGTGATCTTGGCGTCGCGCATCATGCGCTCCACCGGGAAGTCACGGGTGTAGCCGTAGCCGCCGAGCAGCTGCACGGCGTCGGTGGTGACCTCCATGGCGATGTCGGAGGCGAAGGTCTTCGACCCGGCGGCCAGCAGGCCGAGCTTGTCGCCGCCCTCGGCCTCGCCACGCTCTGCGTTGGACGCGGCGGTGTAGATCATCAGCCGGGCGGCGTCGATCTTCATCTTCATGTCCGCGAGCATGAACTGGGTGTTCTGGAACGCCGCGATCGGCTTGCCGAACTGCTTGCGCTCCTTGACGTAGTCCACCGCGGCGTCGAAGGCACCCTGGGCGATGCCCAGCGCCTGGGCACCGATCGTGGGGCGGGTGTGGTCCAGCGTCGCCAGGGCGGTCTTGAAGCCGGTCCCCTCCTCACCGATGATGCGGTCTGCGGGGATGCGGCAGTCCTCGAAGTACAGTTCGGCGGTCGGGGAACCCTTGATGCCGAGCTTGTGCTCGAGCCCGCCCACGCGGAATCCGGGGTCGTCCTTGTGCACCATGAACGCGGAGATGCCGTTGGCCCCGGCCTCCGGGCCGCTCACGGCCATCACGGTGTACCAGGTGGACTTGCCGCCGTTGGTGATGAAGCACTTGGAGCCGTTGAGGACCCACTCCTCGCCGTCGCGCACGGCCTTGGTCTTCATGCCGCCGGCATCGGAACCTGCCTCGCGCTCGGTCAGCGCGTAGGACGCCATGGCACCGTTGGCGATGTCCGGCAGGACCTGCTGCTTGAGCTCCTCGGAGCCGGAGAGGATCAGGCCCATCGTTCCGAGCTTGTTCACCGCCGGGATCAGCGAGGAGGCACCACACACGCGGGCGACCTCCTCGATCACGATCACCGCAGCCAGCGAGTCGCCGCCCTGTCCGCCGTACTGGTCACCGACGTGGATGGCGTTGAACCCGCTGTCGTTGAGGGCCTTGAGCGCCTCCTCCGGGAAGCGCTCGTCCTCGTCGACGGCGGCGGCGTAGGGGGCGATCTCCTGCTCTGACAGGCCTCGGATGCTGTCGCGCAGTTCGCGGTATTCTTCCGGCAGCTGGAAGAGGTCGAAATCGGGGTTGAAAGCCATGGACGTCAGTCTCCTGGGGAAAATCGTGGGCAGTGCTCGCACGGGACGTTACCCCGGGGCCGCGGTCCCGCGTGGAGGTACCGTGAACCCGGTGTTGTGATTCAGCCTACACTGGGGGTCATGTCTACCGAGCACCCGTCAGACGCCCCGACCACCCCTCGCCTCACCGCCGGAGGCGCCCACGACCTGCACAGACGTCGTAGGACGCCCCGGCGCGCCGCCGGTGCCGCGTGCGCCGCCGGCGCGGTCGGCGTTCTGGCCCTGTCCGTCCTCGCCGGGTGTTCCGACGGCGACGGCTCCGGGTCCGACGCCGGTTCGGACGCCTCGACGAGCACGACGACGCCGACGCCGGTGGCCACCGGCGAACCCGGCGGCAGCGGCGGCAACGGCGGCGACACTGAATCCTCGGAGGGCGCCGCGGCGTCCGGCGCCGACGGGCGGTGCACCACCGGTGACCTGGACGTCACCGCGGGGCAGTCCCAGGGCGCGGCCGGCAGCATCCTGCTGGACGTGGAGTTCACCAACACCTCCGACGGCTCCTGCACCCTCGCCGGGTTCCCCGGGGTCACCCTCGTCGACGAGGCCGGCGAGCCGGTCGGCGCGCCGGCCGAGCGTGAGGAGAACGTGCCGTCGTCGGTGGTGGAGCTCGCCGCGGGGTCGACCGCGACGTCGGCGCTGAGCATCGGCCGGGCGGAGAACTACGACGAGACCGCCTGCGGCCCCACCCCGGCCGGTGGTCTACAGGTCATCGTGCCGGAGGAGGAGCAGACCACCGTCCTCGCCGTGCCTGACCTGACCGCCTGCACCGCCGACGACGTGACGCTGCTGTCCGTCCAGCCCCTCACCGACGGCGCGTGAGACGGGGCCGGCTCCCGGTGCTGCTCCCGCTGCTGCTCGTCGTCGCGCTCCTGGCGTTGCGCGGGTGGCAGCTCAGCCAGCGGACCTTCTACTGGGACGACCTGGTCATCCCTCCGTCCTTCCGTGACTCCGGACTGTGGGCCCCCTACGACGGGCACCTGATGCCCGGCTCGGCGGCGCTGCAGATCGCCGTGGACTCCCTCGCACCCCTGCAGTGGTGGTTGCCGTGCGTGGTCACCCTGGCGGCGACGGCCCTGGCCGCGGGCCTGTGGTGGGTCCTGCTCGGCCGGCTCACCGACCGGTGGGGTCTGCGGGTCCTGGGGTTCACCGCCCTGGTGTTCTCCCCGTTCCTGGGCACCGCCACCGGGTGGTGGTCGGCCGGAGTCAACGCCCTGGCCTGGCAGCTCACCGCCGCAGGTGTGGGCCTGGCGCTGACAGCCCCGCGCGGGGTCGTGCTGCGCAACACGCTCGCCACGCTGGTGCTGCTGGGCGGGTTGCTCATGACGGAGCGGGCGCTGACGGTGGTGCCGGCGGTGCTGGCCGTCGCGCTCGTCCTGCGGGTGCGCCGGGGCCCCTCCCGCGACCGGCTGGTGCTGGTGGCGCCGGCGCTGCTCACCCTCGCGTGGGCCGGGGTGTACCTCGCCCTGGTCGGACGTGGTGACGGCGGTGGCGAGGCGCCGGGGCTGCACGGGGTGACCTCCGCGCTCGGCTCCTCGGTGCTGCCCGGCGTCCTCGGCGGGCCGTGGAGCTGGGACCGGTGGGACCCCTCCCCCGCGTTCTCCACGACGTCGACCCTGGTGCAGGTCATCGTGGGCGTCCTGCTGGCCGTCCTGCTCGTGTGGACGTTGGCGCGCACGCGCCGCCGCCCGGCGGCGTTCCTCGCGGCGCTCACGGCGCTGGCCGCGTCCTGCGCGTACCTGCTGGTCGTCCTGCTGCTGCTGCGTGAGGGACGCACCGGCGACGGGGCGTCCGACCTGCTCGCCCGCGGCATGCACTACTACGCCGACTGGTGGTCGGTCACCGTGGTGCTCGTGGTGGCCGCGCCCCCGGTTCTGGCACGCACCTGGACCGCGGTACTGGCCGCCGTCCTGTTCACGCTGAGTTCCACGGTCTCGACCGTGACGTGGGTGTCCGCGTGGTCGGACGACGCGACCGCCGCGTACCTCGCCGGCGTGCGGCAGGCCGTGTCAGAGGCGCAGGACGCCGGCACCGTCCTGCTCGACCAGAACACCCCGCTGGAGGTCCTCACCCCGCTGATGTCGCCCTACAACAGGGTCGGCGCGATCGCCGCCGGTGGCGGCGGGGACGGTGTCGGCGAGGTGAGCACCGCGCCCACGGTCGTCCTGCCGGACGGACGCGTCGCCGAGGCCCACGTGCTCGACGTCGCACGCAGCGCCCAGGGCGACGTCCCCGACTGCGGCGTCCGTGTCGACGCCGGCCAGCCGCAGATCATCACCGTGGAACCCGCGCTGCCCTTCGGCGACTGGACGTGGGAGTTCACCGCCACCGCCGACCGGGAGCTGACCGTGGAACTGTCCACCCCCAACGGCCTGGAGGACGAGGCGCAGTGGCGGGCGCGTGCGGTGGACGTGGACGTCGACACCGACCTGGTCACCAGGTGGGTCAACCTCTCCGGCGGGGGCGGCACGATCCTGGCGGAGATCGACGGCCCACCCGGCGCCCACGTGTGCGTCGGTGCCGGGGCTGTGGGCGCACTCACGGCCCGCTAGGCTGGGGAGACCAGCGACGCGACAACGCCCTCGACGAAAGGCACCCCACACCATGTACGACATCGTCATCATCGGCGGCAACGGGAAGGTCGCCAGGCTCACGGCACCGATGCTCGTCGAGGCGGGCAACTCGGTGACCTCCGTGATCCGCTCGCGCGACCAGTTCAACGACGCCCGCGAGACCGGGGCGACCCCGACGGTGGCGGACGTCGAGACGATGAGCACCGACGCCATCGCCGACCTGCTCGAGGGCCACGACACGGTCATCTGGGCCGCCGGCGCCGGCGGCGGGAACCCGGAGCGCACCTTCGCCGTGGACCGCGACGCGGCGATCCGCACCATCAACGCCGCCGAGGAGGTCGGTGTCTCCCGGTTCATCATGCTGTCGTGGTCGGGCTCGTACCTGGACCACAGCTTCCCGGAGGACAGCGACTTCTACCCCTACGCCGAGTCCAAGGCGGCCGCCGACCAGCACCTGCGGGACTCCGAACTGGACTGGACGATCATCGCGCCGAGCCGGCTGACCGACGACCGCGACCGTGGCGGCATCGAGATCCTGCCCGAGGGCGACGGACGCACGGACGCCACCGAGGTCCCGCGTGAGACGGTGGCCCAGACCATCGTCGCCGCACTCGAGTGCCCGCAGACCTCCGGTCGCACGATCCGGTTCAACGCCGGCAACGAGGATCCCCACGAGGCGCTGCGCGGGGTCGAGTGGTGAGCGGCTCCCCCGCACTGGCCGCGCCCGACGTGGCCCTGATCTTCGAGGGCGGCGGCATGCGCAACAGCTACACGGCCGCCTGTGTCAGCGCCCTGATCGAGCACGAGGTCCAGGTCGGCTGGGTCGGCGGCATCTCCGCCGGGGCCTCGCACACGGTGAACATGCTCTCGCACGACGCCGAGCGCGCCCGCGAGAGTTTCGTGGAGTTCGGGGCCGCCCCCGGCACCGGCGGCATCAGCTCCTTCCTGCGCGGCGACGGCTACTTCAACGCCGAGTTCATCTACGAGACCTCCGGGCTCCCCGGCAACGAGTTCCCCTTCGACTGGGACACCTTCACCGCCGACCCGACGCCCTTCCGCGTCGGTGCGATGCACGCCCGCACCGGTGAGACCGTCTACTGGGGACGCGAGGACCTCACCGACCTGCCCTCGCTGATGAAGCGGGTCCGGGCGTCCTCGACGATGCCGGTGCTGATGAAGACCCCCGTCGTCGACGGGGAACCCTACGTGGACGGCGCCCTGGGATCCTCCGGCGGCATCGCGCTGGAAGCCGCCGAGCAGGAAGGCTTCAGCAAGTTCCTGGTGGTCTGCACCCGCCCGCGCGACTACGTCAAGCCCGAGGTCAAGTACCCCGGCGCGGTGCGCCGGGTGCTGCGCGACACCCCGGCCGTCGCCGAGGCGGTGATCACCCGCCCGGGCCGCTACAACGCCACGAAGCGTCGTCTCCTGGAGCTCGAGGAGCAGGGCCGTGCCCTGTTGTTCTTCCCCGAGCACATGCGCATCTCCAACACCGAGCGCAAGATCGACAAGCTGCGGGCGTCCTTCACCGACGGTGAGAACCAGATGCGTGACGACTGGGCGCGCTGGGAGGACTTCCTCACCGCCTGAACCCCGGGGCGTGTCGGGCATACCGCGCCGGATCGCCGAAAGCACTGTACAGTTCCCATCATGTACGTCAGGTCCAGCGGCGACGGTGGTCACCGCCCGACCGATCACCCCCGTGTGCTCGCGCACCGCCGCGCGTTGACGGCCCGGCACGTGGTCTCCGAGGCCGATCTCGCCGACTCCACGTGTCAGCTGCACCGGATCGACACGATGATCTCCCACAACGAGGACCGCTCCCAGTCCCCCCTCTCGGCGGTGGCCTGGTCGCTCGTGGTCGTCGTGCTGGCCGTGCTGCTCGTCGGTGGCGGTCTGTGGCTGTTCGCCGTCCCCGGCGGCGGCACCCAGGTGGTCGCCCAGGTGGCCGCCCGGGTGCTCGGCGGGATCCTGGTGCTCGGCGGAGCGGTCAGCGGCACCGTCTCACTGGTGTACCTGTGGTCCGGGGTGCTGTTGCACCGGCGTGCGCGCCACCAGGACCGTGACTTCCGCGACGCGGTGGGTGCGCTGCTGCCTGCAGCGTCCGGCGCGCAGTCTCGCAGCGATCTGGTCGACCTGCTCCACGATAACGACGTGGCCGAGCTCAGCGGCCGCACACGCCACGACACCCCGCACTGAGTGAGACCCGAACCCCTACGGAGAAGACCCCATGGCCGGTGGCCTGTTCGCACTGCTCGACGATGTCACGCTGATCGCACGCAAGGCCGCGGCCAGCACCGGTGACGTGGCCCGCGCGGCCGCCACCACCAGCACCAGGGCCGCCGCCGTGGTCGTCGACGACGCCGCGGTCACCCCCGGGTTCGTCGAGGGGGTCAGCCCCGCCCGCGAACTGCCGATCATCTGGCGGATCACCAAGGGCTCGCTGGTGAACAAGATCATCATCATCCTTCCGGTGATCCTGCTGCTCAGCTGGCTCGCGCCGTGGGCGCTCACCCCGATCCTCATGGTCGGCGGCACCTACCTCGCCTACGAGGGCGCGGAGAAGGTGTGGCACGCCGTCGCCGCGCGGCGCGGCGGGCAGGAGAAACACGCGCAGGACGCACCGGACGCCGCAGCGTCCTCCCCCGACGGCCCCGACGGCCCCGATGACGAGGAGTCACTGGTCAAGGGGGCGGTGCGCACCGACTTCATCCTGTCGGCGGAGATCATGGTCCTGTCGCTCAACGAGCTGACCGACCGCGGCGTGCCGGAGCGCGCCGCGATCCTGGTGGGCGTGGCGCTGATCATCACCTTCGCCGTCTACGGTGTGGTCGGGCTGCTGGTGAAGATGGACGACGTGGGCCTGGCCCTCGCCGACCCCGAACGCGACCGGCCCACCGTCGTGCGCAGGACAGGGCGCGGACTCGTCGCGCTGATGCCGAAGATCCTGACGGCCCTGTCGGTGGTCGGGACCGCGGCGATGCTGTGGGTCGGCGGGCACATCCTGCTCGTCGGCACCGACGACCTCGGCTGGCACCTGCCCTACTCCGTGGCGCACCACCTCGAGGAGGCCGTGGCCGGGGCCGGCGGCGCCGTGCAGTGGCTGGTGGAGACCGGCTGCTCGGCGGTGGTGGGCCTGCTCGTCGGCTCCCTGGTCCTCGCCGTGCTCGCCGGTGTTGCCCGCGTGCGTGGCGCCGTCAGCTCCGATCGTCGGGGGACGGCTGCTCCCCGGTGACGTACTCACCGGTCTCGTAGTCGTAGTCGACCGGGTTGCCGTCCTCGTCGGTGCGGGTGTACCAGTCGGTGACCTCCGCCGCCCGGGAGTTGAAGTCGCCGCCGGTAGCGTAGTCGCTGTCGGCGTCGGTCTGCTCCACGGCGATGGCGAAGTTGTCGCCGTGCTCGCGCACCCCGTGGACCACGGCGTTGGACAGTGCCTGCTCCTGGAAATCGTCGCGGATCGTGAACGGGTCGGTGCGTAGCTCGCGCACCAGTGCGACGGCCATGAGCACCAGCACCACGGCGAAGGGCAGCGCGGTGACGGTGATGAAGTTCTGCAGCCCCTGCAGTGCGTCCTCGCCGCCGGCGAGCAGGATGACCACGGCGATGCCGGCCATGCACAGCGCCCAGAACACCGTCACCCACTTCTTCGGGTCGGGGTTGCCACGCTGGGACAGCTGGGAGTTCACCAGCGACGCCGAGTCGGCGGTGGTGATGAAGAAGACCGCCAGCATCACGATGACCACCGGGGCCACGATGCCGGCACCGGGCAGGTGGTCGAGCACGGTGAAGAAGATCTCCTCCGGTGCGGGCATCGCCGAGGGGTCGTCGCCGGCGGCGATGGACCCGGTCTGCCGCTGGATCCAGATCGACGTCCCGCCCAGGATGGTGAAGGCCAGCACGATGATCGTGGAGGGGATGAACAGCACGCCGAGGATGAACTGGCGGATCGTGCGTCCGCGGGAGATCTTCGCCACGAACACGCCGACGAACGGCGACCAGGACACCCACCACGCCCAGTAGAACGTGGTCCAGCCCGACAGGAACGCCTGCATGTCCTCGCCCTCGCCCATGTTGGCGCTGAGCATGTCCGGCATCGAGCCGACGTAGTCGACGATCACCGCCGGGATCATGTTCGCTAGGAAGGCCGTGGGGCCGACGATGAAGAAGAACAGCGCCAGACCGATGGCGAGCACCATGTTGATGTTCGACAGCCAGCGGATGCCCTTGGCCACACCGGAGACCGCCGAGAGGATCGTGCCGATCGTCAGCACCATGATGATGACCAGGGCGAAGGTGTTGCCCGCCGGGGACCAGCCCGAGACCACCTCCACACCCTTGGAGATCTGCAGGGCGCCGATGCCCAGGGACGCGGCGGTGCCGAAGAGGGTGGCGACGATGGCCATGCCGTCGATGAGCCGGGCCGGCAGGGTGTCGGTGGACTTCACCGAGAACAGGGGCATGAGGATCGAGCTCATCAGCGGCACCCTGCCACGCCGGTAGGACACGTAGGCCACGGCCAGGCCGACGATGGCGTAGATCGCCCAGGCGTTGATGCCCCAGTGCATCGCCGACTGCGCCATCGCACCCTTGACCGCCTCCTGTGTGGCGGGGTCGTAGGCGCCGGGGCGCGGGTCCAGGTAGTGGCTCATCGGCTCGTAGGGGCCGAAGAAGATGATGCCGATGCCGATGCCCGCGGCGAAGAGCATCGCCGTCCAGGACATGGTGGAGTACTCGGCCTTCTCCCCGTCGAGTCCGAGCGGGATCTTGCCGTAGCGGCTGGACGCGAGGATCAGCAGGAAGAACATCAGGCCGGTGGCCAGGGCGGTGAACACCCAGCCCATGTTCTCCATCACCCAGGCCAGCGCCGCCGAGGAGGCGTCGAACACCTGCTCCGGAGCGATCACGCCCCAGGCGATGAAGGCGACGATGAGGCCACCGACCACGCTCACGATGCGCCAGTCGACGGAGAACCGGATGCGTTGGTCCTCCACCGACACTCCCGGCACCAGGGCCGGGTGGATGCTGTGCGGGTAGGTCACCTCACGGATGAAGCTCTTCGCCGACTCCCTGCGGGTGGGGCGGGTCTGGTCAGGTCTCTCTCCGGGCTCGGGATGGTCCGAGGGGTCCACGGTATGTTTCTCCGTTTCCGAGTTCTTCTCTTTGGGTCGTCAGGTCAACCCTTACGACGGTAGAGAAGAAAGCGCTGCGCTGCAGCGAAAGCGCCGGAGACCCCCCGAACGGCACTCACATCCAGTCGCTGCGACGGAAGAAGACGTACAGCAGCACCGCCACCCCCAGCATCATGCCGAGCGCCATCGGGTAGCCGAGGGCCCAGTGCAGTTCGGGCATGTCGTCGAAGTTCATGCCGTAGATCGCGCCGACGAGGGTCGGCGCGAAGAGGATCGCAGCCCAGCCGGAGATCTTCTTCATGTCCTCGTTCTGCCGTTGCGCCACCAGGGTGGCGTTGACGTTGAGTATCTGCGCGAGCGCGTCGCGGTGGTCGGACGCGGTGCGTCCGGCGCGGGTGAGGTGGTCGGCGACGTCGTCGAGGTAGGAGCGCAGTTCCTCGTGGATGTCGTACTTCACGAAGCCGGCGCGCAGGGAGTCCAGCACCTCGGTCATCGACGCGATGGTCTGCTGGACGTCGATGACCTCCTGGCTCAACCGGTAGATGCGTTCGGCGACGGCCGCGTCACCGCTGAAGACCTGCCGTTCGATCTGCTCCTTGTCGATGGCGATGCCGCGCAGCACCGACGGGTAGCCGTCCACGATGGCGTCCAGGATGCGGTAGACCACGGCCTCCGGGCCGAGCCGCAGCAGGTCACGGTCGGCGAGCATGTCGCCTCCGCGGGGGTCGGGGTTGTCGAGCCGTCCGGACGAGGAGGCGGCGAAGGCCTCGCTGTCGGTGCCGTCGATCCACCGTCCGTCCTGGCAGAGCACCGCCACGGAACCGTCGCGCACCAGGATGTGGAACTCGGAGAAGGCGACGTCCTCGGCGGCGTCGTTGTAGCGCGCCGAGCGCGCCACGAGGAACAGGACGTCGCCGTAGCGTTCCAGCTTCGGACGCTGGTGGGCGTTGACGAGGTCCTCGACGAGCAGGGGGTGCAGCTCCCACACCTCCACGAGTTCACCGAGCCCCTCGCGCCCGGGCGCGGGGTACAGCGCCATGAGCATGCGCGAGTCGTCCTCGGCGGCGGACGCTGCGGCGTCGGCCAGCGAGACGTCCTGCGGTACCGCGTGGGCGACACCGTCATCGACGTAGGTGAGCACCGGCGGCGTGGACGCCGGCACGGCCGTCAACCCCACGTCACGGCCCTTTCCGCGGGTCAGCCTGCTCATCCTGCCGTCGTTCGTCCTGCGGTTTCCCATGGGACACACTCTATCCCGCCCCGACGGGAAAACCTCAGGCGGTCGCGACGGACACCGGTGGCGAGGCGGCGATCCGCGCCGGATTCGCGCGGTCCAGCGACGTACGCACGACGATCGGCAGGTGGTCGGAGTGCCCCTGCGGGAGGACGTCGACCTGCGCGGGACCGAAACCGCGGGAGACCGCGAAATCGTAGTTTCCCCGCAGTACGCCGTAGCGCGAGTACGTCGCCTTCTCGCTCCGGGACATCTCGTAGCCCCGGGTCCCGAGCTCGCGCCGCAGGCCGCGCTGGAACAGCGGGTAGTTGAAGTCTCCGACCATCACCGACGGCAGGCCGGCACCGATCTGCTGGAGGGCGTCGAAGGAGCTGCGGATCTGCTGACGGCGCAGCGAGTTCGTGGCCGTCAGCGGTGCGGCGTGGAAGGACGCGACGACGACGTCGCGGTCGTGTTTGGTGTCATGGGCGCGGACCATGACGAGGCGTTCCGAGGCGGGTTTCATGACCCGGTCGTGGAAGGACTTCTCCAGGGCGATCACCTTCAGGTCCCTCGCGTCCAGACGACTGGTGCGCAGGTAGACGGCGAGCCCGAGCCGGTTCTCCGTGGTCGCGTGCACGAGGTCGAGGTCGCCGTTGTGACGGGGCAGTCGGCGGGTGTCCGCCTCCTGGACGCAGAGGGCGTCCGGGGCGTGTCCGGCCACCAGCGGGGTGAGCTCGGTGACGGCGTTGTGTTTGTGCAGGTTGTAGCTAATCAGCTTCATTAGTGATCAACCTTAGTACACCGCGACGCCGGTGAGATGTGCGTTTCCGTTGACATCGGTGGGCTATTACTCAGCATTCCCGGTCTCGTCCGCGGCGTGCGCACACTGTTGGCGAGCTCCGTTAATGGTTCTGACCTGCTAGGATCACAGGATGAGCGACGACGCGCGGACAGGCCCGTTCTTCCACGGAACCCGGGCGGTACTTGCCGTCGGCGACCGGGTGTGTCCCGGCCACCGGTCCAACTACCGGCCCGAGGTCGTCATGAACCACGTCTATTTCACCGCCCTGTGCGACGGGGCCGGGCTGGCGGCCGAGATCGCCGCCATGCTCGCCGGTGAGGGTGCGCGACCGCACGTGTACCGTGTCGAGACCACCGGGGTGTTCGAGGACGACCCGAACGTCACGGACAAGAAGTTCCCCGGCAACCCGACCCGGTCCTACCGCACGGATGCCCCGTTGGTCGTCGTCGAGGAGGTCCACGACTGGTCTCGGCTGTCCCCGGAAGACCTGGAGGCGTGGCGGGTGCGCCTGGCGGCGTTGCGCGACAGCGACGCCGAGATCATCAACTGAACCCCCTCAGTACTCGTGACCGTCAGTACACGTCGCCGTCGACGTAGTACCAGCGTCCCGACTCGTGGACGAACCGGGACCGCTCGTGGAGTGAGTCCACTCCCCCGGTCTCGGCGACAAAGGTCGCCCGGAACTCCACGACCCCGGCGGTGTCCACCTCGGTCCCGTCGAGGACGTCGACGATCTGCAGGCCACGCCAGCGGGGGTTGTCGGACAGGTCCAGCGTGGCAGGACGCGTCGAGGGGTGCCAGGTCCTCAGCAGCCAGTCTGCGTCCGCCCGGCGGAAGGCGTCGAACCGGGAGCGCATGAGTTCCTCGGCGGTGGTGGGTTCGGGGACGTCCACTACTGCAGGACCTCACCTTCCCACGCCTCGGAGTAGAACTCCGCCGACCGCGAGCCCAGCAGTTCCTGGTAGACGTCCGGGTCGAGACTCTGAGCCGAGCCCTCCGGAATCCGCGAGGAGAATGCGGAGACGCCCAGGCCGGCCTGACGGCCCTCCAACCGGACGCCTGCGGCCTCGAGGACCGTGGGCATCATGCTGACCTGGTCGACACCTGCGCGCATCGTCGAGGTGGACTCGTCGTCACCGGGAACCCAGACCCGGTTGAAGATGGTGCGGTTCGGGTGGTCGTCGAGCTCGTCGCCGAAGGCGTTGTTCGAGCCCATGTGCTTGAGGTGGTCACCCATGATCACCACCGCGGTGTCGTCCAGGTAGCCCTGGGCCTCCATGTGGTCGACGAAACCGGCGACCTGCTCCATGGAGCACTGGTAGGCCGAGGTCAACTCCGCCTCGGTGTCCACGTCGCAGTAGTCGTAGATGTGGACCGGCTCGTGGGTGTCCACCGTGAGCATGGAGAGGTTGAACGGCTGGCCGGACTGCTCGGACTCCTCGTGGAGTTCGTCGACCTTGTCCTTCGCGTTGGCCATCAGCCGGTTGTCGCTCAGGCCCCAGTCGTCGCGGAACTGGTCGGCCGGCTCACCCTGTGCCCGCCAGTAGTCCAGGTCGTAGAGCTCGTCGTAGCCGTGGCCGGCGAGGAACTGGTCCTTGGCCGCGAAGGAGCCGCTGGCGCCACCCATGAAGACGTTCTTGTAGCCCTCGTCGGCGAGGATGTCGCCACTGCAGGTCAGTCCGCCCAGGTAGTCACCGACGTCACCGCCGAGTGAGTTCAGGCCGGACTTGCCGGTCACGATGCCGTTGCCCTTCAAGGGCACGCCGCACTGCGTGCTGGCCAGACCGGACATCGTCCAACCGCCGCCCTCGTACTGCTTGAAGTCGTCGATGCTCTGCCACCCGTCGTCCTGCGAGGTGGCGTCCTTCAGCGGGGTGTACGGGTCCTTCTCGAACAGGTCGGTGTCCGAGAGGGTCTCCTCGCCGGACTCCAGGTAGATCATCACCAGGTTGCGCTTGTCCTGCGCGGACTCCACCTGCGGTGCGGTGTAGTACTGGTCGATGGTGTACTCCGAGTTCACGGCCTTGATGTACTCCCCGACGTGCACCGAGGAACTGAAGGCGGTGGAACCGACCACGACGACGGCGGTGACCATCACGGCAGAGACCGTGCGCGTGAGCCAACGGGGCCCGAGGGTACGGACCCGTCCTGCGTCGCCGGCCGTCTCATCGTCGGCGTGGGCGGTCCGTCCTGCCCGTGCGCGGGGGCTGCGGACGCGACGGTAGTGGAAGAACGCGATACCCAGGGTGATGACCAGAGGGAGCACGCCGAAGGCGAGGACGCCGGTCACCACGAGGGACCCGCCTCCACCGTCGGTGTCCGTGGCGACGAGGTTCATCAGCATCTGGTCGACGCTGATCGGCCCCCAGAGCATGCGGATGCCGATGCCGGTGATGAGCATGAAGACACCGGCCCAGATGAGCACGTACATGGCGACGTACCCCAGGACTGAGCCGATTCGTTTAGCGACGGTCACGATGGGACCAGACAATTGAGCATCTCACCTTTCCGACGCCGAGAATGTGACGCATACGCTGGTGCGGACCCCGGTCAGGTGGTGAACGGATCGCTTCCAGGTAGAAAATTCATTGACAGACCATAAAGTATTCAACCATAGTTCACTGTCGGACCGCGAGAGGTCAAGTATAATCCGCCGCCTGTGGGAGGTCACCAGCTCCTCGCCTACCGACATGGTGGACACATCCGAGAGGACGTCTCCATGACAACCACCGCACTCGTGACGGGAGCCTCGTCCGGCATCGGCTTCCGCATCGCCGAACAGTTGGCTGCACGAGGACACGACATCATCGGCGTCGGGGCGAGCGAGAGGATCCTCGAGCTTCCCTCGCGACTTCCCGGGGTGACCGTCTGGCCGCTGCGCGCGGATCTCACCGACCGCGACCAGGTCGACCAACTGTGGAACGAGGTCGAACGCATCGACCGTCCCCTTGACGTTGCGGCACTCAACGCGGGACGGAGTCTCGGCGGAGCCTTCGTCGACACCGACATCGAGGACGAGTTGTCCATGCTCGCCCTCAACGTGACATGCCAGGTGGTGCTGGCGAAACACGTCGCACGCCACATGGCACGGCGTCGGTCCGGCCGCATCCTCATCACCACCTCGTTGTCCGCCACGACGCCGACACCGTACGAGTCCATCTACGGCCCCACCCGGGCATTCATGTACAGCTTCGCGCAGGGACTGCGCGAAGAGATGCGGGAGTACGACGTCGGCGTCACCGCCCTGCTCCCCGGGGCGACGGCGACGGAATTCCACGACCGCGCCGGCATGCAGAGCACCAAGTTCGGTGACAACTCCTGGAAGAACGACCCGGAGCTCGTGGCGAAACGTGGTGTCGACGCGCTCTTCAACGGGGACGATCATGTCGTGGGCGGTGACCGCAGCACGCGGTGGAACGCCGTGCGCAACAAGTTCACCCCGGAGAAGGTGAAGGCCGGGCTCTTCGCCCGTGACTCCCGACCGCAGCACCACAGCTGAGACTCACGTGGCCGTACCGGTTCTTCGGTAGTCAGCCGCGGTACCGGTTGAGCAGGTCCGACGGCAGGTGACAGGAGTCCTCCGGGCACCGGGCGAGACGGTGCTGGTGTTCATCGGCGCTGCGGAGGTAGTTCGTCAGAGGCAGCACCTCGACGGCGATGCGCGGGGCGTCCTCGCGTGCCGCGATGACGTCGCGGGCCTGGGCGAGGTGGCGCGGATCCTGCGAGTACAGACCGGTACGGTACTTCTCCCCCACGTCCGGCCCCTGCGCGTTGACACTGTAGGGGTCGATGATCTCGAAGAGGAGCCCCATCAGCCCGACGATGTCGACGACCTGCGGGTCGAACCGTGTGCGCACACACTCGACGTAGCCGTCGTACTCCCCCTCCAAGGACGTCCCGACACCGTTCGCCCGGCCGGCTTCGGTGTGGGTCACCCCGGGCACCGTCGAGAAGAACGCCTGCACTCCCCACAGACATCCACCGGCGATGAACACCTCGTCGGTAGATGCGGCTGATTGCCCGTCGGACGGCTCGTACGGCCACTCTGTCGCTCGCTGGGACTTCATCGAAGCGATCGTACTCCCGAGGCCGGCTACAGACCGGTCAACGGAGAGATCGCCGCAACCTTGTCGCGCAACGTCCGGCGTTCACGGCGCGATTCGTAGTGCTACTTCAGGTTCGTCCAGAAACCGACGACGCCGCGCTAAGGGATGGGGTCGCTAATTCCACGGAGATGGCTCCGATTCAAACGCCGTGAGCCAGTAGCGGGGCAGAGCCTCTTGTAGCGTCACCCACTCGACAGTGCTCGGATCACCACGATCGGCGACCGCTATGAGAACGTCAGGGCCCCACATCGCCAATCGCTCACGACACACCCCGCAAGGACTGAGGACCAAGTACCTCCCTCTGGCGTCGCGATGCAGGCAAACAGATGCGGCGACGCTCCGATGCAGCCGGTAAGCCGCACAGTAAGGCTCGATCTCATGGCAAACCGACGTCGACGGATTAGCGAAATCCGGACTAGTGCCGGTCAGGACGTTGCCGTCGTCCAGCAGAACTGCCGCAGCTCCTACCTCCGTCTCCTCGGGGAATCGAGATTCGATCAAGCCACGACACTCAGCAACCACACGCGCGAGGTCGTTGCCTGGTAATGATCTGGACGTGCTCAATTCTTCCCTCCAGAAGTAGAAACGCCGCGGCTACACGTTGAACTTAAAATCCACCGCATCACGTACATTGCTTACCTCTTGGACTTCGGATTCCACGCTCTCGGCTGCCAACATGCGCCCGATCTTGCTACACTTAGTGGTGTAGCCGAACGTCGACTACTACCCCGACCGGAGCAGTGCTCCTCCGGCGGAAAAGATGAAGACCCCGGGACGAGCACACCGGGGTAAGAGGGACTGGCGGGCGACCCACCACCTTCGGATAACAGGGCAGGGTCGCGTGTCGGACCCAAGGGATGGGCTCCTCCGACTGCCACTGGTGACCCACACTCGCGGGACCGGCGTGACTCCCGGCGCGAGGAAAGAGGCCAGAGTCACGGGTTCCGAGCGAGATGGACGCGCTCGGGTAGACCGGCCGATTGCGAACCACACTCGTCGGGCCTGGCGCTCCAGCGACGAGGACAGAGGCCAGAGCGCAGCCGCCCTCATCGGTAGGTGAGGGACTCAAGAGGCGGCCACGAGTACACGGGTAATGACTCCTAGGGAGTCCCTGTGTCCTCGACACCTCACGTCCAACCCATCTATCTCACCCTCCAGCAGGCGGCTGCCGAGGGTTATGCCGCGTACTCCACACTTCGGAAGTACATCACTGACGGCCGACTGCCCGCCGTCAAGGTCGGTTCCCGCGTCAAGGTGCTGCGCGCCGACCTCGAAGCTCTCGCGGTGGCCGTCAGGCCCGCGACCTTCGAGGAGATTGAGGCTGCCGCAGAACGGCTTGCCGCATCCGCTCCCCCGCTGAACGACGCTCAGGTTCGTCGTCTCAGCACGATCTTCGGCGGTGCGGCATGAGCGCCGCGGCCTCCAGCTGGGTGCGCCACGACATCACCGACGGCGTGCGGCGCGGCATCGTCTTCGAGGTGCTCGTGCGACGTCGCACACGAGCCGCGGTCAGCGGGGGCGCGACCGTGCCCAACGATGCCTCGACCGGCGGGGCGGCGGGGTCTCAGCCTCCCGTCACCGAGTGTGACAGTTCCGAACTGTCACACCTTCTCGACCTCTCCGAGACGACTATTTCCCCTGGCCAGGAAGGAAATGCTCCAGCACGGTCATTAGCCCCTATGGGGAGCCCCGAGTTAAGACTGTATGACCGTGGCGCCGCGAGCGGTCCGCTGTCACCTGCGCCGGAGGCTGTCGGGGCAGGCGTGCCGGTGTCCACGACGGCGTTCGGCGATCTCCCGTCGGTGAAGGCGATGGGGACCGGCCGCGCCGGGATCGTCGTGGGCTTCGACACCGAGTTCACGACCGTGGACGGCGCGCGGATCATCGACTCGTACCAGCTCGTCACGCCGGACCCGGTCGATCCGTCGATGATGGTCGAGGTTGTCATCCTTCCCCCGCTGGGCTCCGGCGCTCGCCTCTCGCTGCACACGGCGCTGTGGGCCGTGGTGGTCGCTGCCGAGCTGTGGCATTCCGCGCTGGTGCCCGACGAGGTCGGTCCCCGTGGCGTGCCGCGCGGGGCGTTCTGGTCTGATGACTGGCAGGAGCGTCGGGACGCGCTGGCGAAGCTGCGCGTGCCCATCGTGCTTGCCTGCCACTACGGCTCGGCGGACCTTACGACTTTCCGCACGGGCGGTCAGAGCCGCGAGCTGGACAGCCTCGTCCGGCTAACCTCGGCTGCCGGTGGCCTGGTGACGCTCCTGCCGTTCCGCTCGCAGCGCGGCAACGAGAACGGGCACTGGTGGCAGAGCCTGTCGGTGTCCGTCCGCGACACCATGTCGCAGGCACCCGCCGGGAAGAAGAGCCTTGCCGTCCTCGGCGCGGCGTGCGGTGTCACGAAGCTGGACGTGCCGGAGGGCTGGATCTCCCGCATGACGGACTACCGACGTGAGCACCTGGATGAGTTCCTGGAGTACGGCATCAACGACGCGGTCATCGTCGTCGAATACCTCGCTCGGCTGTGGGGTGACGGAGTCGTTCCTCCGATCACCCTCAGCGGTGGTGCTGCTGCAGCGCTCGTGGACTCTGGAAGCTCCTACTTGGGGGCGTCGAGCCCCTCGGAGTTCCGCCGGAAGTTCGCTGGGCTGGTGGACGAGGACGAGGGCGTCGAGGCTGTCGAGGAGGGTGACCGGCTGAGCTTCTACGCGAAGCGGGGTCGCAACCCGCTCGATGGCGCTGCCGCGCAGCTCTCCTCCGCGTTCGCCCGTGCGTATCACGGTGGGTTGAACTCGTGTCCGATGCCGGGCTACTACCCGACCCCGACTGTGGACATCGACGCGCAGAACGCCTACCCGACCGCGATGGCTCTTGTGCGTGATCTCGACTGGGAGGCCGGTGCCATCGAGGAGGTCGTGCATGAGCGAGCGCTCACCGTTGACGACGTGTCCTCGGCGGCGACCCCGTTTGTCGGCTTCGTGTCGTTCGGGTTCCCCGCAGACGTGGCGCATCCGTGCTTGCCGATCGTCGCTGATGGCACCCTCGTCTATCCGCGCACGTCCGAGGGTGTTGCTGGCACCTGGGTCTGCGGCCCGGAGCTGTGGCTCGCTCTCCGCCTCGGCGCTGAGGTCCACTGCCAGATCGGCTATCTCGGTCGCGAGCTGGGGCAGGACGGTGGGCCGAGCCTGTCCCTGCGCCATGGGGTGAAGCAGCTCATCGATGACCGGAACGCTGCCAAGAAGATTTTCGGCAAGGGGTCTCTGGAAGAGCAGACGCTGAAGACCGGCGTGAACTCGGTGTACGGCAAGACCGCGCAGGACGTCGCTGAGCAGCGCTCATGGGACGCTCGCGCACAGGAGATGGACAACGTCGGCGGCTCGGCGGTCTCCAGCCCCTACCACGCCGCAACCACCACGTCTTTCGTTCGTGCGCAGCTGCTCGCGACCATGAACCAGATCGTCGAACACGGCGGGCACGTCTTCTCGGTGACCACGGACGGGTTCATCACGGACTTCACCGTTGATGAGGTCGCTGGCCTCGACCTCTACGGGCTTGACGAGGTGCTCAGCGACTCTCGCACTGCTCTGACCGGCGACCCGAGTATCTGGGAGGCGAAGCACGCGCAGGACGATCTGGTGAACTTCACTACGCGCGGCAACGTGTCGCTCTCTCCAGGCGGGGTGTGCGCTCACAACGGCCTCAAGGCTCCGAAGGGTACCGTCCCGGACAGTGCCGAGGACCGGGAACTGCTGCTGACCGCTGTCGTGACCCGCGAGGGCCGGGTGCCGAACGGGTACACGCGATTCCCCTCGTTCCAGGAGCTGTCACGCACCGAGGATCGTAAGGACTTCCTGCCGTCCCGGGTCGAGCGCTCGGTGAGCATGGACTACGACCTCAAGCGTCAGCCCGTCATGCCCTCCATGACACCCGAGATGGTGCCTCTGCCGGACGGCTCCGTTGAGGAGATGGCGACCTTCACCACGCAGCCGTGGGAGCGGGTCGAGGACTGCCTGCGCGCTCGCCAGATCGCCCGCGACATGGCCGAGACCGGATGCCTGCGCACCGTCGCTGAGTGGCGCGACTGGAACCTGAAGTACACGCACGGTAAGGGCCGCCGCATCGTCACTCCGCAGCGCGCAGTGCTCATGTCCATCGTCATGGCGCACCGTCAAGGCGTCGCCACGATCCCGACTCTCGCTGACCGCTCGATGACTATTGCCGACCGCCTCGACTGGCTCAGCGAGTGGGGGCTCGGCACTGTCTCCCGAGGCGATTGGGACAACGCCCGCCGGCCTGAGCGGGCGTCCCAGATGCTCGCCATCGACACCCTCGACCCGTACCTCGACCGGATGACATCCATGGCGCCCGGCGACCACCCTACGGACGCCGACCGACTCCCGTACTGACCAGCCCAACGACCCGAAAGGAATGACCATGAACAACGACTACCAGATGCTCGACGACCTGATGCAGGACATGCACGACCGGAACACGGTGCGCATCGCGATGACGGACTGGCTCATCGGCGGGCACGCGCCCGGTGATGCATGGCAGGCCCGCGACCCCCGGCGCACCACGGTCGAGGGTTCCCTGCGCTCTGAGGCACTCGTGCTTGGCGCAGCGCTCGACTTGCTCCGCGAGGACGTGCAGGAAGCACGAGACGAAGGCCTGCCCGAAGACACGATCATTGCTGCCCTCGACCTCCCGTCCGAGATCGCGTCGCTTGTCCTCGGAGAGGGCCACCCTCTCAACGGGAAGGATAACTGACCATGAGCAACAAGACCACGACCAACCTCGACGTGCTGATCGAGCAGGAGCGCCGCCGTGCGTCCGAGCGCATCGCCAAGCTCAAGCGTGCTGCCGCCGCCGAGCTGCGCCGCATCGACGGAAAGGTCATCGATCTGCTGCGCGACCAGAACCCCGACCTCTACGACCGGCTCTGCCATGAGGCGAGCGAAGCCATCGCCGCGGAGAAGGTGAAGCGGTCGATCCGCGCGAAGGAGGCTGCATCGTCTTCGGGCGCGGTGAACGACGGGGCCGCCTCGCAGACCGTCGATGCCGAGCATGAGGAGGTGGCACCGTGGAACGGCTGACGAGTCCGATCCGGGACTTGCGCCAGCGTCCCGGGTTCCCCTCGCCCGGAGGTCGCGCAGCGACCGAGGACGAGGGCCAGCGGCTCTTGGAGGACCGAGGCGCTAGCCGAGTGTCCGACAAGAACCCTGCTGGCCGTCTTCCGTACGCCCCGGAGAACGAGCCCGACTCCCCAAGCAGCGCTGGTCGGGATCGTGCGGAGGGGTGTGCGGAAGACCCGGCCCTGTCAGCGGAGCAGCACCACGACTCCCAGGTGAACACCGGTCGTGGTGCTGCGCAGAGGGCAGGGTCGGCCGAGGCTCCGGTGGAGCCTCGGAACAGCCGACGTCGAGAGGTCTCTCTCGACGTGCGGCTGACGGTGGCTGATCGCGACGCGATCCGCCACCGCGCCCACGTGCTCAGCGTCAAGCCGAGCGCATGGGCTCGTGCCGTCATGCTCGACGCGCTGGACTCGAGGTCCTCGAAGGTCGCTCAGCTGGAGAGCAACGCCGGCGTGAAGGAGACGGCGCCTACGTCTCTTGCTCCGGCAGTAGAGCAGCTGCGTCGAGTTGGTGTGAACCTGAACCAGGCGCTCCGCAAGGGCGCTGCCGTCGATGACGGCCTCCTTCACGCGGTGATGGTTGCGGTGGACGAGGTGCGTGCCTCGCTCGGCGATCGGACACGGTCATGAGCACCGTGAACATCCGCCCCTCGACCAACGCTGCAGGAGCCGTTGGGTACATCCTCTACGGGCGTGACCCTGAGGTGCGAAAGGAGCTCCTCAAGGTCGGATCGACTCGTGCAGCCACGTATGCGATGTCCATGGTCGACGGCGGGACGACCCCGTCGGAGTTCATAGCGTGTGCCGAGGCGCACGCCGCTGCTCATGGTCGGACGAACCAGCTTCAGAGCTATGTGCTGGCGTTCCACCCCGACGAGTTCGATGTGACCTCGCACGCCGACCTTGAGCGCATCCGGGACGTGGCCGTCGAACTCGCGGAACGCATGCACAGCGCTGACTACATGGTCGCGGTGCACTCTGACTCTGCCGGAGGCCACGGGCACGCGCACATCCTCGTCATCAACCACGACAACCTCACCGGTAAGAGCCTCCAGCGGTACACGTCGTGGAAGCACGGATTGCGTCAGTTGAACGACGAGCTGATGGCAGACGAGGGTCTGCGGGTACTCCCCGATCCCGAGGAACCGAAGCCCGACTGGGAGCTGCGCCGCGAGGCCTTCGCTCCGGGCGGGTTCGAGCAGGTCCTCGGCGACAAGGTCTACGACGCACTGACCGACTCACGCTCGACGAATCGCGAGGCGTTCGAGCACGTCCTCGCCGGGCACGGGGTCACGCTCGCGGTGACGAACCGCGACGGCTGGAGTTACAAGATGCGCCGGGATGACAACGGGAAGCTCGGACGGAAGAAGGCCTCGGCGCTGACACCCGAGTTCACCGCCGAAGGTGCTCAAGAGATCTTCGACTACCACGCACAGAAGGGACAGGCTCATGGGAGCGCTGGACAAGATCAAGCAGTCCGACGAGCAGCAGCGGACTACGGAGATGCTGGAGACCTTGATCTCGCAGCGCGACGCCGACAGGCAGCAGATCGTGAATCTCACGAAGACCGTCGCCGACCTGACCGAGTACGTGAAGACCATGGACGAGGAGCAGGCGACGCGGCTGGATCGCCTGTCGACCTCGCAGCAGCACGAGCTTCCCTCCACGCTGCCGCTCGACGCCGAGACGAAGAGTCGGCTGAACGAGATCGAGAAGACGCTCGCAAGCGTCGCGCAGCAGCTGAGCAGCAGCGAGGTGGTGAAGCTGCCCGACGGGTTCTCGGTGACCAGGGCGGACCTGGCCGCGCACACGATGACGCGGAAGATCAGCGAGGAGCTGAAGACGACTGCCTCGGCCTCGGCTGACCTCGCCGACGCCGTGCGCAAGCGCGGCAACGTCCGCATCGACACGGACAAGCTCACCGAACACGCCGTGAAGGTACTCGATGATCGGCTGGCGAAGGCCGTCGAAGCTCCCATCCAGAGGGTCGAGGAGACTCTCGCGGGACTCGAATGGCGAGTGAGCAAGCTCGGGACCGAGAAACTCGCCAAGGTGACCGACCGTGCCCACGAAGTGGTCAGCGCTGCCCGGCGGGCCGAGCGCCGGATCGAGCAGCTTTCGGCGAAGGTCACCTGGGCAACGGTCGGGCGAATCTGCCTTGCCCTCATCCCGTTCTCCGTCGCGTTCATCATGCTCACGGGGATGGTCGGCGGGATCACGCAGATGCTCGGCCTCGGACCGCTGCTCGGATGGGCCTGGGACTCGTTCGCCGCCGCGAGTGCCTGGTGGGCGAAGGCACTCATTGCCCTCGCCGCCCTGGGCGGATGCGGTCTGTTCGGTTGGTTGCTTTGGTGGCTCGGAAAGAAGCTGTACGAGAGCTATCGTGGCTGGTAGCCAAGGAAAAAAGTGAGTGCCCCGTAGCCGAAGCTACGGGGCACTCTGAACTCAGTCGACGTCGGGGTCATCACCGAACAACTCGGCATCGGTGTCGAAGTACCCGAGAAGGTCCCGCTGCTGGCGGATCAGCTCGACGGTTGCCTTGTGCAGGGCGAGCAGGTCATGGAGGTGGGCCTCCTCATCGCTCATTTCGGGGTCGCCGATCCACCACCGAAACGACTCGGCGTGGCTGTAGGCGTTGGTCTCAGCGCTCATGATCGCTCCCTCACAGGTCCCGAAAGACGTACACGGAGATCGCGTCGGCTCGGACCACCGTGTAGTCGTATTCGAGGTCGCGGGTCCAGGCAACCCAGTTGAAGTAGCGCACAAGCTCTTCCGGCGCGTCCTGCGGGATGAGGCCGATCTCCTCGGCGAGAGTCTCGGCGTAGTCCCGGAAACTGCCCCATGTTCCGCAGAAGCGCTCTTCGAAGTCGGAAACAGACGGCAGGTCTCCAGTGCCTTCTGCGACGTAGCTGCCGGAGGCCGTCCAAGCGCACAGAGCATCGCGCTGGTGCTCGGGGACCGCGAGGAGGACGCGAGCCCACTCTGCGGCCTCCGACGGACTCATCTCGCCCGAGGCGGGGATGTTCTCGTGGTCCATGACCCACAGCTCTTCGCACCCACTGTGCACGCGATGAGCGCCGCCGTGGACGTCAGCAAGGGTGACTTCGTCGGCGGTCTCGGCATCGAACCACTCGCCGACGAGGCGAGCGTTGTTGTCGCAGGCGAGGCAGCCGATCCAAGCTCGGGGCGTGGTGTCGGTGTTCGTTCGGGTGGTCATGGCAGGTCTCCTCCGTGGTCGAGGAGAGCGGCGGGCGCGACAGGCAGTCGTGCTCGGTGAATCGACGCGCTTACGCCACGTCGCCGCTCTCAAGAGGTCTCCCGGCCACGCTCCGCGTGGCTACCCAACCAGGTGGTCTACCTCCAGTCGACGACGACGGACTCGGTCCTGAACCCCTTGCGCCCGCGCGGCTGCGGGAGAAGGGTAACCGTGGCAAGGGTGTCGATGGTCTGACGACGGAGGTCAAGTGAAGCGTCCTGGAACGCCTCGGCAGGATCATCGACGCCCAGGATCGGCGACAGCGCGCCCGCGCGCCCTTGCATGAGCCTTTCGGCTTCCAGCTCCTGAATACGCACTTCTGCGGCGTCCCGAACACGCTTGAGGTCGCGGGCCTCGATGATCTCGGCGTCGTAGTCGGCCTCGGCGCGCAGAATGCGCGCCCGCTGGTCGCTGATCGCCGAGTCGATGCCTGCCGCATGCGGCCCACCGTCCGCGACCTCGACCATCACCGTCGCGTCCTTGCGTGCAAGACGCTTGGCGACGACCGTCATGACGAAATCGTCGATGGCGGCGCCCGAGCGGACGATGTGCCCTGCGCACTTGTACCCGCGCGGTGCCCCGGTCACCTTCCTCCCGCACACCTCGCCGGTCTCCTCGTCGACGTATCCGCACCGGTAGAGCCCGCTGCCGAGGTGCTTGCGCTTGGTCGAGCCGGATGTGTTCGTCACCCGCTCCGTGTCATCGAGGACCTGCTGCGCCTTCCACCACGTCTCATCGCTAACGATCGGCTCCCACTGCCCCCGGATCGGCTCTCCAGCGTCATCACGGAGGATCTGCGCCTTCCACATCCGGCGCCGCTTCCCATCCGCCTGAGCAAACTTCGGAGTGTACGTGCTCAGCGCCGCGTAACGCGGGTTCCGCAGGATGCCCAGCACGGTCGAGGGAGACCACGGACCGTCCTCGACGATCGGCCTAGGTTCGAGGCCCTGCTGCGCGCGGGCGGTGGCGCGCTCGACGCTCACGGTGTGCGTGTGCTTGGGCAGTGGTGTGATCCCATCGATCTGCTCGGTGCCACTGAGAGCCCGGGCGAGCGATCGCAGCGACTCAGGGTGCTCGATCCTGGTGAACAGCTCGTAGATCGCCTTCACGGCCTCGGCTTCGTGAGGGATCACCTCACCGTCGACGGCGTAGCCGAGCGGGCGCATGCCCTTCGGGGCGCGCCCCTGCATAGCGCGCTGACGCTGGGCTGCAGACTGGCGGGCACTCTTGCGTTCCATCTCGGCCCGCGCCACAGCCGCCTTGATGCGGGCATACATCCGACCGCCGTCGGTCGAAAGGTCCGCGTCGCCATTGGCCGTGACGAGGGCGAGGCCGCGCAGCTCGGCGGCGTCGATCCAGTCCTCCAGCTGTCGGGGCTGCCGAGTGAGCCTGTCGAGGTCGTAGCAGATGATCGCGCCGAACCGTCCGAGCAAATAGTCGGCGACCATGCGGTCGTAGTCCGGGCGGATGGCGCTCCTGTCGGTGGCGCTCTTCGACTGGTCCACGTAGGTCTCGACGACCTCCCAGCGCCGGAATCGTGCAAGGTTTTCGCAGTCCTCGCGCTGGCGGTCGATAGCGAGCCCGTCCATCTCGCGATCCTGTGAGATTCGGAGGTAGATGGCTGCCTTGCGGGGCGCGGTGGAACGCTCGTTCATGTAGCCAGACTACATTATGACGTAAGCTCCATCCGTAACTGATGATGTCACCATCAGTGTGCACAGTGGTAGAGTTGCACCATCTGACCAAACGCACAAGACGCCCCAGGAGACACCCATGCCGCAGCTGACACTCAGCTTCCCCGACCTTGCCGAGCACGCAAGCCGAGTCCACCCCGAGCTTAGGACGCTCGTTCAGGAATTCGCCGAGACCGACCGCGCCCGGTTCACAGAGTCAGCGTCACTGTGTGAGATGTGGATTGACCCCGAATTCAAGAAACTACTCAACACTCTTCAACTCGATGGCCGGCTGCCTAACATCGATACAAACATCGACGCCAACAATGATTTCAAGCGCGTCTTGACGTTTACGTTGCCGGAGGGCGGCGAGACTACGGATGTACGCGATATCATCCAGCATGCATGGGCGGCAACGGTCGACACATACGCGGGCGCTCTCTACCACCGAGCGAAAGAGATCGCGGCAGGAAACTCGAACTCGAGCTGGACCCCCGACCAAGCCACGAGCGCCCCCACTCTCTAGAGCGTAGGTCCACGTCAGGGCCTATTTCTGGCTCTTCGCAGATGAGGGTGTAGCTGCGGAGTGTGGGGTGGGCGCGTCGGTGCCGGGATAGACGTCGAGGTCTCCCGATGATGGAAGTTCTCACGCTCGCCATCAGGAAGACCTCGACGTGCCCAACGCTACCTTCGACAGCCCCGATTTGACGACCTTCGCGCGCCTGGACGAACTCGGTCTGGTCGCCGTCGGTCAACGCCTCTCGGCCGAGCGGGCGGTGCTCGAGTGTCGACTCGCGGAGGAAGATCCGTGGTGCCGCGCCTGCGGGGCGAGGTCGACCTCGCGCGGCACGATCACTCGTCGCCTCGCTCACCAGCCGTTCGGCCACCGCCCCACGACCCTGCTGGTGCGGATCCGGCGCTACCGGTGTGATCACTGCGGCAACCGCTGGCGAGAGGACACCACCGCCGCCGCGCCCGAGCGGGCGAAACTCTCCCGCGGCGGGATGCGGTGGGCACTGGAAGCCCTGGTCATCGATCACCTCACGATCGCAAGGATCGCCGCCGGGCTCGGGGTTGCCTGGCACACCGCCAACGACGCCGTCCTGGCCGAGGGCCAGCAGCTGCTGATCGATGACCCAGCCCGCTTCGACGCCGTCCGCGTGATCGGTGTTGACGAGCACCTCTGGCGCCACACCCGGCGCGGCGACAAGTACGTCACCGTGATCATCGACCTCACCCCAGCCAGGGACAAGACCGGCCCGGCGAGGCTGCTGGACATGATCCCCGGCCGCTCCAAAGCAGCGTTCAAGGCCTGGCTCAAGGCCCTCCCCAAGGCATGGAAGGACCGCATCGAGGTAGTGGCGATGGACGGGTTCACCGGATACAAGACCGCCGCCGGCGAGGCCCTCCCAGGCGCGGTCGCGGTCATGGATCCCTTCCACGTCGTCCGCCTCGCCGGAGACGCACTGGAACGACTGCCGACGACGCGTCCAGCAGCAGCTCCACAAGCGCAGGGGCCGCAAGGACGACCCCCTCTACAAGACTCGCCGCACCCTCCACACCGGCACCAAGCTGCTGACCGACCGCCAATGCCAGCGCCTCAGCAGCCTGTTCGAGCGAGAGAAGCACGTTGCGGTCGAGGTGACCTGGGAGATCTACCAGGCGATGGTCGCCGCCTACCGAGAACCCGACCGGGCGAAAGCCAAAGCGAAGATGGAGAAGCTCATCACCGCGCTGAGCAAGCGCGTCCCGGACGCCTTGCCCGAGCTGGCCAAGCTCGGCCGAACACTGACGAAACGGGCTCTTCACAGATGAGGGTGTAGCGCGTAGTCAAGGATCGAACGGCGTGGCGCTGCCCGGGTAGGCATCGAGGCCTTCCGATGATGGAAGTTCTCACACTGCCCATCTGGAAGACCTCGACGTGCCTGACGCTACCTTCACCGACCCTGACCTGACCATGTTCTGCCGCTTGAATGAGCTCGGCCTTGAGGCCACCGGTCAGCGCCTCGAGCCCGCCGGTGCGGTCCTGGCCTGTCGAGTCGTCGAACCCGACCGCTGGTGCCGACGCTGTGGCTGTGAAGGAACCGCGCGCGGCACGGTTGTCCGCCGGCTGGCCCACGAGCCGTTGGGGTGGCGTCCGACGACGTTGGAGGTCACGGTCCGCCGCTACCGGTGCACCGGCTGCGGCCACGTGTGGCGCCAAGACACGTCTTTGGCGGCCGAGCCACGCGCGAAGCTCTCCCGGCGAGGGCTGGCGTGGGCGCTGGAGGGCATCGTCATCGCCCACCTGACGGTCGCGCGGGTCGCTGAGGGGCTCGGGGTTGCGTGGAACACCGCCAACGATGCCGTCCTGGCCCAGGGCACACGCGTCCTGATCGAGGACCCGAACCGCTTCGACGGCGTCCGCGTGCTCGGCGTCGACGAGCACGTCTGGCGGCTCCAAGCGAGTCTTCAAGGAGTGGCTCGCCGCTCGCCCTCAGGCATGGCGTGAGGCCATCGAAGTCGTCGCGATGGATGGCTTCACCGGGTTCAAGAGCGCCACCGCCGAGGAACTGCCCGACGCGGCTGCGGTGATGGATCCCTTCCACGTCGTGCGCCTTGCCGGTGATGCCCTCGACCAGTGCCGACGCCGAGTCCAGCAGGAACTGCACGGGCACCGCGGCCGCAAAGACGACCCGCTCTACCGTGCGCGTAGAACGTTGCACACCGGCGCGGGCCTGCTCACCGACAAGCAGCAGACCCGCCTGCAGGAGCTGTTCGTGCTCGAGGAGCACGTGCCCGTCGAGGCGACCTGGGGGATCTACCAGCGGATGATCGCGGCCTACCGCGAGAAGGACCGATCCCTCGGCCGCGCGGCGATGGAGGCGCTCATCGACGCCGTCAGCCAAGACGTCCCCGCCGGGCTGGACGAGTTGCGCAAGCTCGGTCGGACCCTGAAGGCTCGCGCCACCGACGTGCTGGCCTACTTCGAGCGGCCTGGCACCAGCAATGGCCCCACAGAGGCGATCAACGGACGCCTGGAGCACCTGCGCGGCTCGGCCCTGGGCTTCCGCAACCTGACCAACTACATCGCCAGATCCCTGCTCGAGTCCGGCGGATTCAGACCTCAACTACACCCTCATCTGTGAAGAGCCGCTTTAGACATCCCTCATCGTCACGGACCACTATGAACGATGTCCCGACTCACCTATGAACGATGTCCTGAACCTACACACCTTCAGCTCCACCAATATGTTCAGGCAATGTGTTTCAGCAATAGCCTCCGGGCTCGTCGATGTGGCCGGTGGCGAGGATTTCGCCGGTGTGCCGGCCGTCGCGGGTCAGCTGACGGCGTGAGGCGATGACCCGTTCTCGGACCGGGCGCGGCCCTCGCCGCCACGCGATTCTATGGCCTGCCCAGCCTCTGACCGATGTCTCGACTCATCCGTCCCGGTGGACCTAGGGAGTCGAGCCCTAGGTCCACCCGAGATGGATAAGACATCGCTCAGGCTCTCACGGCGTCGCGCTACCTTGGGGACTTAGGCCCAGTCCTTGTGCGGCGACGTGCCGCCGATACCGGCGTTGAACGTATTCGTCGGATCGAGCTCCTTGAAGTGCTCTTCCATGGACTCCGGCAGCTTGTAGATGCGACCGTAGTTGTGCTCGGCGGGCAGCTTCGCGCCGCGCTCCTCCAGCAGGTGCTGGATGCGGTCGTGCAGCGCCTCGGGATCCACGCCCTGCTTGGCGACATAGTCCTGGTGCATCACATGGCAGAAGAAGTGCCCGTAATACGCCTTGACCTCAAGCTGGTCGTCGATCTCCTCCGGCAGCACCTCGAGCCAGTTCCAATCGTCGCGACGCAGGGCCACATCGATGGGGATGAGCCCTGCGATGTGCCGGCGCTTCAACGCGGCGTAGCGAGTGGCGGCACTGGCCGCGCCGAACCGGTTGAGCGACGCGCTCTTTTCTTCATCAGACGTGCAGATGAAGAACTCACCAGTGTGCTCGGGCTCTGCGAAGAACTCCTTGAGCATCTTCTCGCTCGCGGCCTTCTGCGACTCGCTGACGGTGAGCAGCAGGTGATGCTCGAAACGGTTGCGGTACTCCATCATGCGCTTGGGCAGCTGGTTGGGCAGCACGCTGAACATGGCTTGCGATACCGTGTCGGCGAAGGTCGGACCAATGCCGGGAATCTTCGAGAACAAGCCGTTGGCCCACGTCTTGAACGAGAACATGCGCGTCTGCAGCGCTGGACTCATGAACTTCAGGAAGACGAAGGTGTCTTTGCCGTACTTCTCGGCCAAGTCGAAGGCACTGCGGCCCATGTACTCACCAGAGATAGGCAGCGGCATGTCGGCTTCGAGGAACAACCGACGGATCTCTTCGAGCTCGTGCGTGTTGTTCGTGCCGATGTAAAGCACGGTCGGGTGCACTTCGCGAGGGAAGGTGCGGGTGCGCACCGCGAACACCATCAGCTTGCCGGCCGAGCCGGAAGCCTCGAACAGGTACTCGGGGTTCGCATTGTAGCGAGCAGGCGAAGGCACGATCTTGCGCAAGTGCTCGGCGTACTCGGTCTCGTTCGAGTCTTCGGGAGCTGGGGTGACATCCTCGGGAGACCACTCGCCGCGCTGTAGACGGTCGAGTGCGACCTCAGGGTCGTCTCCGAGCGAGATGCCCAGGTGATTGACCAGCTCGACCTTGCCGTCGTCGTTGACGCGGGCGAAGATCGCTTCGCGCGTGAATGCCGGACCCTTGCGAATCTGGCTGCCGCCCGAGTTGTTCGCGATGCCGCCGATGACCGAGGCGCCGATTGATGTCGACCCGATCACCGAGTGCGGCTCGCGCTGGTGCTTGGCGAGCGCGTCGGTCAGGTGTGTCAGCGGGGTGCCCGCGAGCGAGATCGCCTCGCGCGCGTCGTTGATGAGGTGCACCTCATCGATGCGGTGAGTCGAGATGATCACAATGGGGCGATCGTAGTCTTGGAAGCCGGGGCCGGATCCACCAGTCAGGCCCGTGTTCGATGCCTGCGGGATGACGATGAGGTTGTTGTCGACGGATACCTGCAGCGCCCGCCACATCTCGACCAGCGTGCCGGGGCGCACCACGGCGAAGACTGGTCCTCCGCCGAATCGATAGCCTTTGCTGAATGGCATCGTGGCACGCTCAGAGGTCAGTACATGTTCGTCGCCGACGATTCTCTTGAACGCATCGATCGCTTCGTGCGAAGTCGTGGTGGTCTGTCCTGGTTGCGTCATCTCTAAGCTTCCTATATTCAGTTGCATCACAAGCGCGTCATGATGCTGAGGGGATGTCGCCTTGATCCGAGCTAGTCCGCGGTCGTTCATTTTTTGATGGGCGGGGAAACGAGCCAGGGGGACGACGTCTGCGACCGTCTGCCCGGAAGCTCGCTACGGCGTCCAAGGAGTGTGCGTGTGCGTATGCATGTGCATACGCGCATCCTCATTGTACAAGATGCGCATCAGATAGTTTCGGACCGCGGTACTTTCGGACTCCGGTAGGTTCGGACCGCGATAGTTCGGACCGCGATAGTTCGGACCGCGATGTCGGCCACTGCCCTCACCCCATAGATCGACGCAGCAATCAGACTCG